>CAMNWW010000122.1 GCA_946566415.1 uncultured Lachnospiraceae bacterium
AACACTCTTTCCCTACACGACGCTCTTCCGATCTTTTAAATGGAGAGACAGCATATGTACTGGAGCGCTTCGGAGTTGAAGCTCCGGCATATCTAAGCGACGTCCATCTCCAGGTCAAGGATCTGGATATCCGCAGGATCGCGGGGGTGATGGGACAGGCGTCCATTAAAGAAGCATGGTCGCGTATGCGGGAAGAGAATATCAGGACACTTCCGATTCTGCGGGGAGAACGGTTGGAAGGACTGATTACCATCGGGGATATTGCGAATTCCTATATGGAGATGTATGACAGCCATACCTTATCAACAGCAAGGACACAGTATAAGAACATTGTAAATACGCTTGACGGTACGATTGTGACGGGGAATGAACACGGATATTTCCTGAAAGGCAAGGTGCTCATCGCGGCATCCAGTCCGGATCTCATGGAGAACCTTATCGAGAGGGACGATATGGTCATTCTGGGGAACCGTTATGAGTCCCAGCTCTGTGCGATTGAGATGGATGCGAGCTGTCTGGTGATCTGCCAGAGTTCACAGATTTCCAGGACGATTAAAAAGATGGCGGCGGAGAGAGATATCGTCATTATTCAGACGCCCCATGATACATTTACGGCAGCCCGTTTGATTAACCAGAGTATCCCGGTCAAGTTTTTTATGAGTAAGTCGAACCTGGAGACATTTCGCAAAGACGACTATGTGGACGAGGTCCGGGAGGTCATGGCAAAGAAAAAATACCGGGATTTCCCGGTAATCGACGAAAAGGGAGGATTTGCCGGGTTCATTTCCCGGAGACGTTTGATGAGTTCACGCAAGAAACAAGTGATTCTGGTGGACCACAATGAAAAGTCGCAGGCAGTCGACGGAATTGAAGAGGCAGAAATTCTGGAAATCATAGACCATCACAGGCTGGGCAGCATGGAGACGATTAATCCAGTGTATTTCCGTAATCAGCCTGTGGGCTGCACTGCCACGATCGTGTACCAGATGTATCAGGAGAATGGGGTGGATGTGGATAAAACCACAGCGGCGCTCCTTTGTTCCGCGATTATATCAGATACACTTCTGTTCCGTTCACCGACGTGCACGATGGTAGACGAGGCGGCGGCGACGGCGCTGGCGCAGATCGCAGGGATTGATATGGAGCAGCATGCGAAAGCCATGTTCAATGCAGGGAGCGACCTGCGCGATAAATCGGCGGAAGAGATCTGTTTCATGGATTTCAAAGTGTTCAATGCCAATGCGGTTGCGTTCGGCGTGGGGCAGATCACTTCCATGAACCAGGAAGAACTGGACGATGTGCGCGGAAGGCTGACATCGTATTTGGAAGAGGCAAGAAGACAGCAGAGGCTGGATATGATTTTTTTCATGCTTACGAATATCCTCGAAGAGTCGACAGAGCTTTTATATAGCGGCGACGGGGCTAAGAGCCAGATCATAGATGCTTTTGAACTTCCGGAAGATACGGACAGAATCTTCCTTCGCGGCGTTGTGTCACGTAAGAAACAGCTCATACCTGTCGTTGTGAACTATCTGCAGCAGAAGTAGGGGAGGAGAAAAGGAAGATGCCTAAACAGACATGGAAAGCAGGGAATATGCTCTATCCGCTTCCGGCAGTCCTGGTAAGCGCGGCGGATAAGGAGGGTAATACGAATATGATAACTGTGGCCTGGGTAGGGACAGTGTGTACCAACCCGCCGATGGTGACAATATCTGTACGCCCTGAGCGGTACTCTTATCATATGATCGAAAATAGCGGAGAATTTGTCATAAACCTTACTACAGAAAAACTGGCGTACGCCGCAGATTACTGCGGTGTGAAGTCCGGCAGGGATGTGGACAAGTTTAAAGAAACGAAATTGACAAAGGAAAAGGCGGAATATGTGAAAGCCCCTCTCGTTAAGGAGAGTCCGGTCAATATTGAGTGCAGGGTGATAAAAAAAGAAGAACTGGGGTCGCACCATATGTTTCTGGCCGAAGTACTGGCCGTCCATGTAGATGAAGAATATATAGATGAAAAAAATCGGTTCGCGTTGGAAAAAGCAGGGCTGATCACTTATTCTCACGGAGAATATTATGAAATGGGAAAATGTATCGGAACATTCGGATACAGTGTACGGAAATAATAACAAGTGTACAGGGAAGCTGAAAAAGCATTGGAATTGGTTTCCAGTGCTTTTTACAGCATAGCCTGCTAAGGGTATACCTTGTGAAACGGCCGAATGGCCATAATGGGGTGCCCGTAAGGGTATACCTTGTGAAACGGCCGAATGGCCATAATGGGGTGCCCGTAAGGGTATACCTTGGGAAAAGCCGGCATATATTGCAAACAGAAAGAAATGACTTTGGAATATGAGGTGGAAGTTTGCAGGAACGCTGGATGAAATCATTATGCGGGGTTTTCTATGTACTTTGTTTTCTTCTGATATGGGGCTTTCTGTCAAAAGAGCGGATCTTGACATCTACAATTACGAAAAGCGGCCAGATAGAGGAGGCAGCAGTAGAAGGAGATATATCCGGGGAATCAGAGTCCATAAAACCCCGCCGTATTGCAATTACTTTTGACGACGGACCGGCAGAGGAGAGTACGCCTATTCTTTTGGAGGGCCTGAAAAAAAGGGGGGTGAAGGCCACTTTTTTTGTTATCGGCAAAAATGTCCAAAGCTATCCTGAGCTTGTTAAACAGGAAGCCGGGGAAGGACATCTTGTAGGCAATCATACATATCATCATATTGATCTGGCGTCGGTATCTGATGAAAAAGCGTTGGAGGAGATAGCTCAAACAAGCCGTCTGGTGGAGGAGCTGACAGGGAAACGAACGGAGTATGTACGTGCGCCTTTTGGATCCTGGAAGGAGAATTTGGAGACGGAACTGGATGTGATTCCCGTTAAATGGAGTGTGGATCCTTTGGACTGGACGACAGAAAATGAAGATGAAATTGTAAATAAAGTAGTGACGCAGGTTCAGGAAAATGATATCATCTTACTGCATGACTGTTACGTTTCTTCTGTTAACGCAGCTCTGCGTATTATTGATATTCTGCAGAAAGAAGGATATGATTTTGTGACGGTCGATGAATTATTGTTAGATTAAGGATAAAAGGTATGGAGCGGGAATTTGCAAGAACAGAACTTTTAATCGGCGGGGAGGGCATGGAAAGGCTGCAAAAAGCATCGGTCATGGTATTCGGAGTCGGCGGAGTCGGCTCGCACTGCATCGAGGCCCTGGCAAGATGCGGGATCGGCAGGATGATACTGATCGATAACGACAAGGTGTCGCTTACAAATATCAACCGGCAGTCCATTGCGTATCACAGTACGGTGGGAAGGTATAAGACCGAAGTGATGAGGGAGAGGATAGCGGACATCTGTCCGGACATCCGGGTAAAGACCTATGAGCGTTTTGTCCTTACGGATAATCTGGAAGATATTTTGGAAGAGAAGCCGGACTACATCATTGACGCTATTGACACGGTGACGGCAAAACTTGCGGTCATTGAAAAGGCGAAACGGCAGGAAATCCCGATTATTAGCAGTATGGGGACAGGCAATAAGCTGCATCCGGAGATGTTCGAGATCGCGGATATCAGCCAGACCAGTGTATGCCCGCTGTGCCGGGTTATGCGCCGGGAGCTGAAAAGCCGGGGGATTACAGGAGTGAAGGTTCTATACTCGAAGGAAAAGCCCATTGTCCCTGTAAAGGCATGCCTTAAGGAGGAAAAGGTGGTAAAAAGAAGCGTCCCCGGCAGCATTTCCTTTGTCCCACCGGCGGCAGGGCTTTTGATAGCGGGCGAGGCAGTGCGGGATTTGCTTGAAAGCGGCGATAGAATAATGGGTACCTGAACGAAATCGCCTGTCGGCGATAGACTGGAGGAAACGATGGATTTATTTGAATATATGCGGGAGACGAATAAAGAGAAAGAATCTCCGCTTGCGTCCAGGCTTCGGCCTGCTACGCTGGACGAGGTTGTGGGGCAGCGGCATATTATCGGGAAGGATAAGCTTTTATACCGGGCGATTCAGGCGGACAAGCTGAGTTCGCTCATTTTTTACGGACCTCCCGGGACAGGAAAGACGACTCTTGCGAAAGTGATCGCCAATACAACGAGCGCTGAATTTACACAGATTAACGCCACGTCCGCCGGAAAAAAGGATATGGAGGCTGTAGTAGATCACGCGAAGCAGCTACGAGGCATGTACCAGAAAAAAACGATTCTGTTCGTAGACGAGATACATCGTTTTAACAAAGGGCAGCAGGACTACCTTCTTCCATTTGTGGAGGATGGTACGATTATCCTTATCGGCGCGACGACGGAAAATCCATATTTTGAAGTGAACGGCGCGCTGCTTTCAAGATCGAGTATATTCGAGCTGAAACCGCTTTCCCAGCAAGATGTGGAGACGCTGATCCTGCGGGCGGTTCATGATGAGAAGAAAGGGATGGGAAGCTACCGGGCCGAGATTGACGAGGACGCCCTGCATTTTCTCGCGGATATTGCGGGCGGGGATGCAAGGGCAGCGTTAAATGCGGTAGAGCTGGGAATCCTGACAACAGAAAGAAGTGAGGACGGGAAAATCCATATAACGCTTTCTGTGGCGTCGGAGTGCATTCAAAAGCGGGCCGTGAGGTATGATAAGACAGGGGATAACCATTACGACACGATTTCAGCGTTTATCAAAAGTATGCGCGGCTCCGACCCGGACGCGGCGGTATATTATCTGGCGAAGATGCTGTACGCGGGGGAGGATATCCGTTTTATTGCAAGGCGTATCATGATCTGCGCGTCCGAAGATGTGGGAAATGCAGATCCGATGGCTCTTGTGGTGGCGGTAAGCGCCGCGCAGGCGGTGGAACGGATTGGAATGCCGGAAGCGCAGATCATTCTGTCCCAGGCGGCGCTCTATGTGGCGTCGGCGCCTAAAAGCAACGCGGCATGCCGGGCAATTTTCGCGGCGCTTGAAAGCGTACAGGAACACCAAACGAGCGTTCCTGTACATCTGCAGGATTCACATTATAAAGGCGCCGGAAAATTGGGACGCGGATTGGGCTATCAGTATGCGCACGATTATCCGGAACATTATGTGAAGCAGCAGTACCTGCCGGATGAGATCAAAGACGCGGTATTTTACAAGCCGGACGGCATGGGAGCCGAGGCCAAAATCGAAGAACGGCTGCGCAGATTAAGGGAAAGGGACATGCCAAAGCAATAAGAGTTCATTAAAAACGGAAATCACTTCATTCGCGCAGAAAGCATTGCGGGGCTTCCTTGATTTTGTTAAGATAAGCGTAACAAAAAGCTGAGAAAGGAAGTGATGGGATGCTGACTCAGGATAGTTATATTACGATCGGCTGGCTGGTTCTTTTGATTGTTCTTCTGGTGATCGAGATCATCACAGTGGGGCTGACCAGTATCTGGGCGGCCGGAGGGGCTCTTGCAGCGCTTGTCCTGGATGTCGTCGGAGTCTCCTTTATTGGACAGGTGATCGCCTTTTTTGTAGTGACTTTCGTTCTGCTGTATTTTACCAGGCCGTTTGCGGTGAAGTTCATCAATGCGCAGAGGGTGAAGACCAATTATGAAGGGATCATCGGGAAGACGATCCGTATCGCGGAGAAGGTGGACAACATGAGCCAGACAGGAATGGCGGTAGTGAACGGTCAGGAATGGACCGTCAGAGCCGAGCAGGATAAGGACATCCTGGAGCCGGGAACGATTGCTAAGGTAGTCAATATATCCGGCGTAAAACTTATCGTAAAAAAAGAGGAGGGTTAACATGAAAATTTTTGGAGCTATTGCATTATTAATTGTGATTGTGATCGCCTTATTGATCTTAATTTCCAATATCAAGATCGTTCCGCAGGCAAGGGCGCTGGTAATCGAAAGACTTGGCGCATACCGGGCGACATGGGGAGTCGGACTTCATTTTAAGATCCCGATCATCGAGCGGGTGGCAAGGAGGGTGGATTTAAAAGAGCAGGTCGTCGATTTCCCGCCGCAGCCGGTGATCACAAAAGATAATGTTACGATGCAGATCGATACGGTCGTATTTTACCAGATCACGGATCCGAAACTGTTCTGCTATGGGGTGGCGAATCCGATTATGGCGATTGAGAATCTGACGGCTACTACCTTACGTAACATTATCGGCGATCTGGAACTGGATCAGACACTTACTTCCAGAGAGACGATCAACACAAAGATGCGGGCGTCCCTTGACGTGGCGACGGACCCGTGGGGAATCAAGGTCAACCGCGTAGAGCTGAAGAACATCATTCCTCCGACGGCAATCCGCGACGCAATGGAGAAGCAGATGAAGGCGGAACGTGAGAGACGTGAAGCCATCCTACGTGCGGAAGGAGAGAAGAAATCTACGGTACTTGTCGCGGAAGGTGAGAAAGAATCCGTTATTCTGAAAGCAGAAGCGGCGAAACAGGCAGCTATCCTCCAGGCCGAGGCAGAGAAGGAAAAGCGTATCAAAGAAGCAGAAGGTGAAGCGGAAGCAATCCTTAAGGTACAGCAGGCAAATGCAGACGGTATCCGGTTTATCCGTGAGGCCGGAGCGGACGAGGCTGTGCTTCGTATCAAGAGCCTGGAAGCATTTGAACGCGCGGCGGACGGAAAGGCGACTAAGATTATCATTCCGTCAGAGATC
>CAMNWW010000123.1 GCA_946566415.1 uncultured Lachnospiraceae bacterium
CTTGAGTTTTCGGCGTTTTTGTGGTATAATAGGAGTACTTGGTGAGGTGTTATACGAACCTAGTGCGAGTTACCCCTGTGGGGTAATAGGAGCACTTAGTGAGGTGTTATACGAACCTAGGACGAACGCCCGTGAACGAGGAAGCCGAAGGCTAACGAGAGTGCACTGCGGGTATCTTTTAAATCAATCACGTCTGCATTCAATGAAATCCATTTTGAGGTTCCCGTATTTAAACTAAACCTTCATGCGCCCGCCTGCGGACGAACCACCGCACAATAAAAGTCGGGCGGGCGCACTTGGTATACCTGAATGCATGCCACCTATTCGGCGGCGGACTTTTTATAGTAAAAATAGTAACAACTCGATATACAAAACAGCAGTTGTGAGAAGTATAAAAAGTGAGTATAATAGACTCAGAAATATTAGCAACGATCACACAAATTAGATGATAAGGAAGGGTTGAGATGTGTCAAATAGCGATTAACATACCAAATGAAGTTCTATATGATACGAAAATGAACAAAGAGGAAGCAAGCCGATTTGCTCGATGTGCTGTAGCTCTTGGGTATTATACGCAAAGTGGAGTATCAATCGGGTATTGTGCTCAAATTGCAGGAATGGCAGAAGAAGAATTTATAAAGTATCTTGGAAAAAATCGGGTTTCCCTTTTTCATTTTGACAGTAAAGAAGAGTTTTTGGAGGAATTAAACAATGCATAAGGTGGTTGCCAATTCTACGCCACTCATTGTGTTGGGCAGAATAGGCCGGCTTGATATTCTGAAAGAACTATATCATGAAATTTTTATTCCAACGGCAGTATATCGCGAGGTTACGGCAATAGGGGACGAAGCTTGTATACAGATAAAGAATGCTAATGAATGGATTTGTGTAGAACGAATTCGGGATCATACAGAAAAATGGATTTTATATTGATTCCACATTAAAAGCCATAGTGCTCGAACAAGCAGGGGAAGATAATAAGGGAGAAAAAAGTAACAGGCATTCTATAAGGGGTATTTGGATGTTTTATATTATAAATCCAAGGAGGAACTAATGTGAGAGAGATAAAGGTGCAGGAAATAACGAGGAATATCAAGGAAATGTGTATTGAGGCAAATCATTTCCTTTCAAAAGATATGGCGGACGCCATGGCGAATGCTGCGGCATCGGAAGAATCCCCGCTGGGGAGGCAGATTTTATCCCAGCTCCAGGATAATCTAAAGATCGCGGGTGAGGACATGATACCGATCTGCCAGGATACCGGGATGGCGGTGGTCTTCCTGGAAGTCGGACAGGACGTGCATTTTGAGGGAGGTCTGCTTGTGGACGCGGTCAACGAGGGAATCCGTCAGGGCTACACAGAAGGCTATCTGCGGAAATCCGTGGTGCGCGACCCGCTTATCCGGGAGAACACGAAGGACAATACGCCGGGAGTTATCCACTTTAGTATCGTAGAGGGCAGCCGGGTTAGGATCAAGGTTGCGCCAAAAGGGTTTGGAAGCGAGAATATGAGCAGGATTTTCATGCTGAAACCTGCGGAAGGAATCGAAGGGGTAAAAGAGGCAGTGCTGACCGCGGTACGGGACGCAGGACCGAATGCCTGCCCGCCTATGGTAATAGGCGTCGGCATCGGCGGGACATTTGAAAAATGTGCTTTGATGGCAAAGGAAGCACTGACCCGTGAAGTAGGTAGGCATTCAGAAATCCCTTATGTAAAGGAATTGGAGGAGGAGCTGCTTGCGCGGATCAACGGACTTGGGATCGGACCGGGCGGACTCGGCGGCAGGACAACCGCGCTGGCTGTCAATATTAATACTTACCCGACGCATATTGCCGGACTTCCGGTGGGGGTAAATATCTGCTGTCATGTGAACCGCCACGTGGTAAGAGTCATTTAGGAGATAAGTCTATGGAGAAAAAATTATCTGACAGGATGAAAGTTTTGTGGAGTGAATTTTCCCACGAAATCCGGGATATGCTCCGGGGGTATCCCGTCACCATCGCATGTATCGCCGTTGTGACGATACTAAGCATCATACTGCTTGATGAATCCGGGGGTTTTCTGCTGGATTTTGTGCTGCCGTTTTTCATGTTTTTCGGAGTGGGTATGTTTTTTCGGGAGGCTGTTTTCCGGGGGGAAATGGTGTGGCGGATTGGCGTTTCACTCTGTGCCGCCGCTGTTTCTCTTTTTTTTGCCGTGACGATCAAGAATGGCGGAGAGATACCGTTCGATTCCCTTGTTTCAAGGGTGATGATCGCGTATATTGCCGTGCTCGGACTTTGCGGGGTTTATGCATGCTACAAAAGGTCGGGATGCACTTTTCCGGAATACGGGATGAAAGTTTTTTCAAATCTTGTAAAAATTCATGTAGTATTTGTGATACTCAACATGAGTGTTCTCATTATTACAGGAATTATTACCGCGCTGTTCGCCGGGTGGTACAGTTATTTTACCATCATTTCCAGGCTGATGCTGGGGGTGTCCGGATTCTTTTACGTTCCGGCATGTCTGTACTCGGTTTCTTCGGCATCGAAGACACGCCCGCAGATGGAGACGTTTGCCCGGGTGTTGGTAAAATACGTGCTGCTTCCGGTGGTTCTTATCATATTTGTCATCATCTATGCATACGTACTAAAAATCCTGATCCGGCGGGATATTCCGTCGAATGAAATATACGGTATCTTGACCGGACTGTTTCTGGCAGGAATGCCGACATGGACGATGATGGAAAATTTTGAGAAGGAGTCTATCTGGCGAAAGGTGTCGGATAAACTGCCGATACTGTTTGCGCCGCTGATTTTGCTGCAGATATATTCCATCGGCGTACGCGTCTGGTCGTACGGGGTGACGCCGGAGCGATATCTGGGCGTACTGTGGATTATATTGGAGGTCATTTACCTGGTTCTCCATCAGGTCAGAAGAAAGCAGACCGGGGAAATGATTCTTATCGCGGCATTTGCCTTAGCCTTCGCGCTTCTTGCGCCGTTTCTCAACATGTATCGGGCCTCGATTGCCAGTCAGGGGCGGATATTGGCGCAGTATAAAAAAGCGGATGAATTAACGGACGAGATGCAGAAAAAGATAAAAGGAGCTTACACATACCTTCAAGGGGCGTCCGGAGGAGAGGAGTATATTAGGCAGAGATACACAAAAGAAGAGATCGCAAAGATCGAAGGATTTTCAGATGAAAGCTGGGGCTACCGGGAGCGGGGCGACAGGCTTTACATGACGGCGGACACGCAGGTGAACGATGTGGACATCAGAGGCTATTCCCGGATGCAGCGTGTGAACCGGCGTTACGATTCTTCAGTAGAACTGAAACAAATACCTTTGGGGACAGAAGACGGCGGGGAGATTGGAACTGCGGATATAGAGATCCTGCTGAAGGAATATATAAATTACGGCGTTGGACAGAGTACAGAGGATGATTCAAGTTATGTTGATATTTCCGAGTACGTTCTTTTGCACCATGAAATAGAAATAGATGAAGGCAGAAAACTTGTGGTCACATATGTGGATATCGACTACGACAGAGAAAAAGACCAAATCGAATCCCTGCATGTGTCTGGATGGCTGCTCACAAAGGAGGAGGAATAAGTTTGAAAAAGTATATTACTGTACCGATCGGCAAAGAGGTTTCCCGCACGCTTAAGGCGGGCGACTATGTGTATATTACAGGTACGATCTACACCGCACGCGATGCGGCGCATAAGCGAATGAAAGAAACGCTGGATAGAGGGGAAAACCTTCCGCTTAACTGGGAGGGACAAGTGATTTATTATATGGGACCCTCCCCCGCGAGGGCGGGGCGCCCGATTGGATCAGCAGGTCCGACAACAGCAAGCCGTATGGATAAGTATACCCCGGAGCTTTTGGATATGGGGCTTGGGGCGATGATCGGCAAGGGGAAAAGAAGTCCGCAGGTGATCGAAGCTATTATAAGAAACAGAGCTGTCTATTTTGCGGCGGTAGGAGGCGCGGGAGCGCTGCTTTCCAAGTGCATCACAAAGTCAGAGGTTCTTGCCTATGAGGATCTGGGCGCAGAGGCGATCCGCAGGCTGGAAGTGGAGAATTTCCCGGCCATCGTGGTGATTGACAGCGAGGGAAACAATTTATACGAGACAGCGGCGCAGGAATATGCCGGGAAATAGAAAGGAAGCCCCGCATTCCAGACGGAATAGCGGGACGCTATTAACGCTAAGGCCCCGAAAGACAGGGCCTTAGCGTTTGAAGCGCGGGAGAGTAAAAAATGAAGAGAATTGTAATGATGGTGATTCGGAATATTTTGCTTGTTCCTTATATGTGGTGCAAATTATGCTATTATGCGTCGCATGTGGACAAATATCCGGAGAATAAAAGATACAATATGTTGAAGTTTATTGTGAAAAGGGCAAATAAAGGCGGGAATGTCACAATTAAAACTTATGGAGTGAAAAACATTCCAAAGCAAAATGGGTTTATGTTTTTTCCTAACCATCAGGGGCTATATGATGTGTTGGCTATTGTGGACGCTTGTCCGGCGCCCTTTTCCGTGGTGGCAAAAAAAGAAGTGGCGAATATACCGCTGTTGAAACAGACGTTTGCCTGTATGAAGGCTTTCATGATCGACAGGGATGATATCAAGCAGTCACTCCAGGTGATCAACAGTGTGACCGAAGAAGTGGTACGGGGACGGAACTACCTGATTTTTGCGGAGGGAACCAGGTCTAAGAAAGGGAATGAAGTACAGGAATTTAAGGGAGGCAGCTTTAAGGCGGCAACCAGGTCGAAATGCCCGATTGTACCGGTTGCCTTGATTGATTCCTTCAAACCGTTCGACACCAAAAGCCTGAATAGGGTGACCGTACAGGTGCATTTTTTAGAACCGCTTTACTATGAAGAATATAAGGACATGAAAACGACAGAAATCGCAAGGGAGGTAAAAGGGCGGATTGAGGAAACGATAGAAAAGTATTGCAAAAAACAGATATAGACAGATTTTATAAATGTTTATATATTAATATTTTGAATTGGACAAAACAAAAATACCGGATTATAATAAAGATTACTTTTGAAATACCCAAAAGGATTTACAATATATCAAATTTTATTCTTATTAGGTGCCAAAGGTAGGAAACTTGAAATTAATTCTCTAAAGCGCTGCTGCGGGATTGAGGAGCAGCCTTGAGGAGCTTTTTATGGAAGTGTTTATTTCTGACCTTGACGGCACCTTGCTTGATTCGCATGCTGAGGTTTCAACATTCAGCACGCGGTGTCTCAATGATCTGCTGAATCAGGGAATGCATTTTACGATCGCAACGGCAAGAACGCCGTTGTCCGCATTACAAATTTTGCAGAATATTCCAATTAATATTCCAATGATTTTAATGAACGGAGCATTCATTTATGGTCCGCGGGAAAATAAGTGCCTGCATATGGTCGATTTTGGGAGAGAGTGTCTGGCCTCTCTGGCAAAGATTGAACGGATGGCGGGCGTGGGCGGGATGCTGTTTGCCGTGGAGGACGGTGAAATTAATATTTATCTGAAAACGGACAAGCCGTATTTGTGGGAAAACTATTTTGATCATGATTTTTTGGAAAAATTTCGTCTGATACATAGAGAATATGTGGAGAAAGCGGCAGGCGACGTTACAGATAAGAAGGTTGTGTACGCCATGTACATGGACGACCATCCTGAAAGGCTGGATAAGATGGCGTGTCTGCTTGGCGCGCAGCCGGGGCTTTCGATAGACCATTACAAAGATATTTATACAGAAAATAGATGGTATCTTGAAATTAGCAGCGCCTCTACTTCCAAATATCATGCGGTTCTGTGGCTGAAAGAATTTTGCCGAAGTACGAATCTGGTTGGGTTTGGGGACGGGAAGGATATTATTCCCGGCAAAATAATGTTATAAGATATGGGCGTGCGGCGGCGCTGTGTGCCGCCGTGTGTCTATATATGGAAAATAGAAAGGAGTTTCTACTTATATATAGAGATGAGAAAAATTTTTGATAAATCTAAAAAAAACGTTGACAACTGGGGCATTGTTTTGTATAATAAACATTGCGCTGTGAAATATTGGCGTTTTCAGTAGAATATAAGCTGTGATTCAGGCTATGGAGAAATACTCAAGAGGCTGAAGAGGCGCCCCTGCTAAGGGTGTAGGTCGGGCAACCGGCGCGAGGGTTCAAATCCCTCTTTCTCCGCTCGTTTAAAACATCGAAAAAAATAAAAAAAGGTGTTGACAAACGAAAAAATGTGTGATAATCTATATAAGCTGTCGCAAACGAGAGATGGAGACAGCGGAGGACGTTGATAACTGAACAATAGACAACAACCCTGAATTTTCCAAAAGAGGCAACCGGGGGACCGGAAGCCGAGAGAAAAATTCAAGAACGGAGCTGGATGAAAGATCCAGCACAACCTAAGACAGTAAAGAGGACAAAGATTGCCAGAAGGTAGTCTGAGGACTGGGAGAAAGGAAGCCCCGCATTCCTAACGGAATAGCGGGACGTAAAAAACACTAAGGCTCCAAAAAACAGGGCCTAAGAGTTTTTAACGAGAGTTTGATCCTGGCTCAGGATGAACGCTGGCGGCGTGCCTAACACATGC
>CAMNWW010000124.1 GCA_946566415.1 uncultured Lachnospiraceae bacterium
ATGTTGTATGTGGCGACACAGCAGCCGCTTTATGTTTTTGCCGGAGTGGGAGCGGGAAGCGCGGCGTCGGTGGCCGCTTATTATTTGTTCAGCCATGTGCGCGTCCGTGTCATTGCATGGAAGGATCCGTTCGCCTCCTACTATGAAGGCGGGCAGCAGGTGGCGCAGTCTCTGATGGCGATCGGTACTGGGAGCTGGTTCGGGATGGGGTTGTGCCAGGGAGCTGCGGACAAGATTCCGGTGTCGGAGTCGGATTTCATATTTTCCGCAATCGCGGAGGAGATGGGGCTTATTTTTGCGATTTGCCTGATACTAATCTGCGTAAGTGTGTATATTATGTTCTTAAATATTGCCATGCAGCTGCACAACCGTTTTTATAAGCTTGTGGCGCTGGGGCTTGGAACTTGTTATATTTTCCAGACCTTCCTTACGATCGGAGGCGTGACGAAATTCATTCCCTCCACCGGGGTGACGCTTCCGCTGGTAAGCTATGGCGGGAGTTCTGTGCTCAGCACAGTGATCATGTTTGGAATCATTCAGGGGCTGTATATTTTAAGAGAGGACGAGGAAGAAGACATTGAAAGAAAGAAAGCGAAAAGGCAGATCAGAACTGGATTTGGACCAGAAGCTGGAGAGCCTTCCCGACGAAAGGCAGCAAAGGAGAAGAAACCCGAAGGCGCGCCGGGACGTGTACGAAGAAGAACCGGACCGCAGGCCTCTGGAAAGAGGAGAGGCTAAAAAAAAGAAAAAACGGATGACGAATAAGGAATTTGCCAGGGTAACATATATGTTTGTGACGCTGTTCCTTGTGATGATCGGATACTTGATATATTTTAATGTGGTAAAGAGCAAAGAAATCATCAACAGCCCTTATAATGTGCGTCAAGATCTTCTGGCAAAACGTGTGGTTCGGGGAAGTATCCTGGACCGGGACGGAGAAGTGCTGGCACAGACGGTGACGGACGAAGAAGGGAACGAGACGAGGGAATACCCTTACGGCGATCTTTTTGCACATGTTGTGGGATATTCTGTGAAAGGAAAGTATGGTCTGGAATCTGTACAGAATTTTCATCTGCTGACCTCAAATGCGTTTTTCCTCGAGAAAGTGATGAAGGAGTTCCAGGATGAGAAAAATATCGGCGACAGTGTAGTGACAACGCTTGACGCGCATCTGCAGCAGACGGCTTACGACGCGATGGGCGATAACAAAGGCGCTGTGGTGGTGATGGAAGCCAGTACAGGGAAAATTCTGGTGATGCTTTCTAAGCCGGGTTTTGATGCCAATACCGTCTCGGAAGACTGGGATGCTCTGAACAATGACAGCGACAGCTCGCTTTTGAACCGGGCGACTCTTGGGCAGTACACGCCGGGATCAACGTTTAAGCTGGTGACTGCCTTGGAATATATCCGTGAGAACGCAGACTACAATGATTATGAATACTATTGTGAAGGCGAGCATTCGCAGGATGGAACGACCATACACTGCTACGGGAATGCGGTCCATGGGCAGGAGGATCTGGCGGATTCTGTGGCAAATTCCTGCAATGCATCATTCTCAAATATCAGCCTGGGACTCGATATTGCAAAGTGGAAGAAAACAACCGGTGAACTTCTGTTTGACAAAGCTCTCCCTTGTGATCTTCCTTACCGGGAGAGCCGCTTTCAGTTAGAGAAAGGGGCAAACAGTGCAGACCGGATGATGACTGCGATGGGTCAGGGAAAAACCCAGGTAAGTCCGTATCATATGGCAATGATCACAGCGGCTATCGCTAATGGAGGTACTTTAATGAAGCCTTATCTTGTAGACCGGATCACCAATTATTCGGGTACAACGGTACGGAAGTACATGCCGGAAAAATATGCGGATCTAATGACGTCGGCGGAAGCGGCGCAGCTTGCAGAATATATGGAAGGCGTTGTAGAATACGGGACAGGAACTTCGCTTTCCGGGGAGTCCTACACGGTAGCAGGAAAGACCGGGACTGCCGAGGTAAGTATGGACAAACAGACGGTACATTCCTGGTTCGTGGGATATTCCAATGTGGATAATCCGGAGCTGGTAGTCAGTGTTGTGGTCGAGAATGCGGATACGGCGAGTATTACAGGCGTGAATGTGGCGAAACAGATATTCAACGCATATTATTATTGAGATTATAGTGTCAAAAGTCTAAATCCACGGCATGCTTGCATGGCAGTGGATGTAAGACTTTATGACACACACCACAATGAGGAAGAAGTGGGGGAGGGACCCCAAGGATTCCGAATTGTGGGAGGAGCGTGGAAGCTGTTTACAGCGGAGCGCTCCGTAAGCTCTATTAAAATTCAACTGGGGTGGAAACCATTATGCCGCAAAGTATTAGATTTTATAAGAATCTATACGTCAGCGCCAGCCTTCAAAAGAAGAAGGACAGGCTGATAGAAAAACTAAAAGCAGGGAAGTATCCTTTGACGGTTTACCTTCTGGTGATGCTGGAGGGAAGTGAGAATCAGATTGAATTTTATCCGGCCGCTCTTTTGTACCAGAAGATAATGCCGAAGGAAGGACTGTTTGTGGTCGGTCTGGCTTCCGGCCACGAGGACGCCGTATATCTGGTAGAGGATATTGTGCGGGAAGTATATGAGAAAACAGGGGATGCGGATATTCGCACTTATATTATGGAGCAGGAGAAAAAGTAACCTCTGTAGGATAGAGTGAGGGCGCCGGGAGACAAAAGGGATGCTACATATCATCGGAATGATATTAAAGATAATAGGGCTGATTCTTGCGGGGATACTGGGAATACTGGTATTGCTTATTCTTGTCGTCCTTTTTTCGCCGATACGGTATGAAATTACGGCGAGCTTTCCTGGAAAACCTGCGGACGCGGCGGCAAAGATCAAATTTTCATGGCTCGGCCATCTGGTAAGCGGAAGGTTTAGCTATGAGAAGGGCGGCATAGGGTGGCGTCTTCGGGTGCTTTGGAAGAAATATGGAGAAACGGCTTCAGATAAAAAATCAGTAGAAGGCAGAAAGCAGACTAAAAAGAAGAAAACAATAGCGGAAAAGTCACCGGAAAAAATAGAAATAGAGGATAAAAGTAAAACAGAGGATAAAAGGCAGAAAAAAGAAGAAGGAACCGGTCGCACGGATGAATCTGAGACGCTTGAGCGAAAGGAAAACGACGGGTATGACGCGGTCCCGGAAATCGCTGTATCCGACAAAACGGAAGACCGTGAAAAAAAACGGAAGTCCTTTTTCAGAAAAGTAAAGGAAAAAATCGATACATTTTTTGGAAAGATAAAATATACATTCCGGCAGATATGTGATAAAATAGGGGTACTTAAGGAAAAAAGAGAATCGATAGCAGAGTATTTTGAGGATGAAACACACAGGCTGGCATTTGTGAGGATGAAAAGGGAACTGGTTTGGATCAAACGTTTTCTGAAGCCGAGAAAGCTGCAGGCGGATATCCGCTTCGGGTTTGGAGACCCATACCGCACCGGGCAGGCGCTTGCCGCCTTAAGTATGATTTATCCATTTGTAGGAGAATATATGGTCATAGAGCCGGATTTTGAGGAAAAACTTCTGGAAGGAGAGCTTTATGTTAAAGGAGGAATGCGGCTGTTTCATATGGGTATGCTTTTGATAAGGCTGCTCATTGACAGCAATGTACGGACTCTTTTGAGAGATACGAGGAAATTTTTTGGAATATAGTCCAAGGCAGTACAAGAATAATAATAGAAATGTTAAGAAAAGCAGGAGGAGTATGGTATGGCAGCAGATAATCGGTTTAAGGAAACAATGGATTCTTTGTTCAACGGAATGAATGGGGTGGTGTCTTCCCGGACAGTAGTAGGGGATGCGATCCATATTGGAAATACGATCATCCTTCCACTCGTCGATATTTCATTTGCAGTGGGCGCGGGCGCGTTTAACGCGGATAAAAAGGAACGCGGCGCAGGAGGACTGGGAGGCAGGATGACGCCTTGTGCAGTCCTGGTGATCCAGAACGGGACGACCCGTTTGGTCAATATTAAGAATCAGGATACAGTGACAAAGATTCTGGATATGGTGCCGGATGTGATCGACAAATTCAAATCTCCGAAGGAGGAGAAAATGACGGAAGAAGAGGTAACTAAGATTCTGGACGACGCGGAGCAGGAAGAAATGCCATAAGGAACTCTTTTTCATGGGATGGCATATTCTGCTGTACCTGGCATAGAATATAGAAAGAATTAAAGGGCGGGCATAGAGATTGAAACGGGTGATTGGATTTGCGCTGTTTTTTGTGGCAGTGGGAATGGTGATTAATATGTTCGTGCCGAATCTTTTTGTTGGCATTTTAATTGTGGTGATCTGCCTTTTGGTTGGATATCAGTTGTTTTGCGGCGGATGTAAGTGATAAACTCGGTAAAACCGCCGGGGTCAGTTTACAATAGTTAAAACGGGGACAAATTTAGAACATTGGTTGAAAAAGCCTTGCAGCAGCAGGGCTTTTGTGCTATAATCTTCACGTTGCAAAAAAACACGTGTACGGTTTACCCTGATGGTGCCAAAGCATAGAATGCACGGTTTCGGGAGATTAAGTACACGGAAGCAGAAAACCAAATGGAGGAAAGAAACATGAGCGTTATTTCAATGAAGCAGCTTTTAGAAGCAGGTGTTCATTTTGGACATCAGACCAGAAGATGGAATCCTAAGATGGCTGAGTACATCTACACAGAGAGGAATGGAATCTATATCATTGACCTGCAGAAGTCTGTGGGAAAGGTAGACGAGGCGTACCAGGCGGTTGCGAATATTGTAGCTGACGGCGGCAAGATCCTTTTCGTAGGAACGAAAAAGCAGGCGCAGGACGCCATCCGTACGGAAGCGGAACGCTGCGGTATGTATTATGTTAATGAGAGATGGCTGGGCGGAATGCTCACGAATTTTAAGACGATCCAGAGCCGGATCGGCCGTTTAAAAGAGATCGAGACTATGGCAGAAGACGGAACATTCGACGTACTGCCAAAGAAAGAAGTCATTGCGCTTCGTAAAGAGTGGGATAAGCTGGAGAGAAATCTCGGCGGGATCAAGGATATGAAGAGAATTCCGGATGCGATTTTTGTCGTTGACCCGAAGAAAGAAAGAATCTGTGTTCAGGAAGCACACACTCTTGGAGTTCCGCTGATCGGCATTGCTGATACAAATTGTGATCCGGAAGAACTGGATTATGTTATTCCGGGAAATGACGACGCGATCAGAGCTGTAAAACTGATCGTTTCCAAGATGGCGGACGCTGTGATCGAGGCAAATCAAGGCGCGGCGGAAGATGTATATGAAGGGCAGGATATGGAAGAGGCTGTGGAGTATACAGAGGAAACAGAGGAATAAAGCTATAGAAGCATTTTGATAATGATCAGATGGAGGAACAGATCATGGCAATTACAGCAAGCATGGTAAAAGAATTAAGAGAAATGACAGGAGCCGGAATGATGGACTGCAAGAAGGCCCTGAGCGAGACTGACGGCAATATGGATGCGGCGATCGAATACCTCAGAAAGAACGGCGAAGCAAAGGCTGTGAAAAAAGCAGGCCGTATTGCTGCAGAAGGTATTGTAATGGCAGAAGTCACGGACGATAAGACGGCCGCAATCGTAGAAGTAAACTCTGAGACAGATTTTGTGGCGAAAAACGCTGAGTTCCAGGGATTTGTTAAGAATGTAACTGAGCAGGCGCTCGCTACGGAAAATACAGAGATGGAAGCGTTCTTGGCAGAAGAATGGAAAGCAGAGCCGGGCAAGAGTGTCAATGAGGCTCTTACAGAAAAGATTTCTGTAATCGGAGAGAAACTCAGTATTCGCAGATTTGAAAAAATAGTGTCTGACGGCTGCATCGTGGCATATATCCATGGCGGTGGAAGAATCGGCGTTCTTGTAGAGGCAGATACAGACGTTGTAAATGATGAAATCCGCACGTGCCTTAAAAATGTGGCAATGCAGGTGGCTGCAATGTCTCCGAAGTATGTTTCCCGCGATGAGGTTTCTCAGGAATATATGGAACATGAGAAGGAGATCCTGCTGGCTCAGGCAAAACAGGAGAATCCGAACAAGCCGGACAATATCATTGAGAAGATGATCGTTGGACGTCTGAATAAGGAACTCAAGGAGATCTGCCTGAACGACCAGGTATATGTACAGGACAGCGATTTGACTGTGGCGAAGTATGTTGAGAAAGTTGCGAAAGAGAATGGCGCAAACGTATCTTTGAAGAGATTTGTCCGTTATGAGACAGGTGAAGGTATCGAGAAAAAGAATGAAGATTTTGCGGCGGAAGTGGCAAAACAGATGGGACAATAAACTTATAATGCAATAAAATTTCAGAGCCCCTGAAAATCCCGGAAAACGGGCATTTTCGGGGGTTTTTGGCGTTTGAGGAGAGACTCTGGATTTATCGTAAATTATCATATTTTGATAATATATTTGGGGGTAAATTTGGGGGAAAGGGTTACCCCCAAATGGCATCTCAAACTTTGCCTCTTTCTTTTTAAAAATGAAGAGAAGTTTGCGTGTTTTTTCTTTTTTTGGGGGATACAGGGAATC
>CAMNWW010000125.1 GCA_946566415.1 uncultured Lachnospiraceae bacterium
TCTTGTCCCCTGGTAATATTTACATCCCACCCAAAACTCAGCGGGAGAATATTTCGATAAATCATGTAAAATTCCCTGCCTGTAAAGTCCCACCTGAAAACAGTGTTTCATGACAAGTATCTTATGGTGAGTGATCGTACAAAAATGATTCCAGATTTTCATATTTCCTCCAGTTTCATCGCCATCAGGCGATTCAGATCAGGTACCTCGAGTGTATACGAGAGGGTTCCTCCAGTTTCATCGCCGTCAGGCGATTCAGATCAGGCGCCCCGAGTGTATACGAGAGGGGTTCCTCCTACAATCCGACAAACACCCTGATCGTACGTTCTTTTACAACGACCTCTTTTTCTTCTATCGGCCTTGCGCTCTCAAGGACACCCTCCATGGTGTTCACTGCTTCATGCCATTTCAACTCTTTTGGAAGTTTGGGGAGCGCAAAGATATGTTCGAGCCAATGCATATTATACGCCACAAAACAGTTGTCCTCCCTGCCGTCCGTGCCATGATAAAAAACGCCGAGCTGACGGCTCGCTACCTCGGACGGCATCTGCCATGCATACCGCCCGTGATAAGACACGTCAGGAATCCCGCAGCACATATCATCTAATCCGCGCATCTCCGTCTTAGGGCAGAACACCCTATGTTCTTTCCGAAATGCCGTGAGACCCTTCACAAACACAAAGAGAGACGGATCCTTCTCCAGCCTGCTCCAGTCAAGCCATGCCGTTGGATTATCCTGGCAGTAGACATTATTGTTTCCTTTCTGTGTGTTTTCAAACTCATCTCCCGCAAGAATACAAGGCGTTCCCTGCGCTAAAAGCAGCAGAAGGAATGCGTTGCGTATCTGCCCTCTGCGCAGATCGAGAACCGCTTTTTTCCGGCTGGGACCTTCCGCTCCGCAGTTCCAGCTATAATTATACTCCGGGCCGTCGTGGTTCTGTTCTCCGTTTAGTTCATTATGCTTTCCGTCATAGGAAACCACATCATGCAAAGTGAACCCATTATGACTGGCAATATAATTAAAGGTACCTCCGCCTTCTGACAGACGCCTGAGCTGCCATGCCGTCTCGCCGATCATCCCTTCGTCGCCTTTCAGGAAACGGCGCATTGTATTCTGGAACTGATCCTGTTTTTTTAATATCTTCGTATGAACCAAGACAGGATCCTTAGCCAGTGTTCCTATATCACAGATATCCGGATTGACGATAAATCCATCAATATGATACTGCATTACCCAGTACCGCAGGCAGTCCGCAATGAGGAGCATCGAAGTACCGCTT
Organism: uncultured Lachnospiraceae bacterium; assembly: GCA_946566415.1. Classification (GTDB taxonomy): domain Bacteria; phylum Bacillota; class Clostridia; order Lachnospirales; family Lachnospiraceae; genus Allocoprococcus. The sequence goes on from CAMNWW010000125.1 coordinate 1,281, forward strand.
GTAAACGGCATCTCAAGAATAATCTCGATCTTTTCCTTGTGCAGCGTCTTCACAGTTTCCTTAAGCTCCGTCACCGCATCTTCCGCGGCATACGAAGCTTTTGGGGCAAAATAGCATCCATCCCCATATCCCCAATAATTCGTATATCTCTCTTGGTTTTCTTCAAATTCATATACCGGCATACACTGGATCTGGTTTACTCCCAGCTTGCGGATATAGGGCAGCTTTTCGATCAGCCCGCAGAAAGTTCCTTTGTGCTTAACCTTGGATGATTTGTGTTTTGTAAACCCCCGCACATGCAGGCTGTATGCAATCACTTCCTCCATCGGAAGATGCGGCCTGATATCCTCCCCCCAGAAAAAGTCGTCGGCTACAATGCGGGTCCGTATCTCATGATTCTGCGCATCCCGCCGTTTTCCCCACACTTCTTTTCCGACAAAAGCTTTTCCATAAGGATCCAGTACAACCGTATCTCCGATCCGATAGTTATACTCATACTCCTGTGGTTTATCCAGAATAACGGACAAAAAACGCAGTTCGCCCGTCACGCTGTCCTCCTTTACCGGAAAAACCGTAAACGGGGTCTTTCTTCCCTTTTTATACAGCAACAGCTCACACTCCTTCCCGGCAGGGACTGCTACTGAAAAATTCACCGTATTTCCGGCGACTGTACATCCTTGAGGTATCGGGTATCCTTTCTTAGTTTTCATAATCTGTCTCTCCCTTACTGCCATCCGTCTGCGCCGTACATCTCTACATTCTCTGCGTCAATAAAAAAAACCTCCTCATATATCTCTCGTTCATAATCTTCCCCGTCCAGAATCGCGATACCGACCTTGGCGGCATCCTTTCCCGTATTAATAGGCGACTGTCCGCAGGTTCCCCGGATCAATGTATCACTTTTAACCAGCTCCTTCTTTAAATCCGGCGAGCCGTCCACCCCGTATATGATAAAATCTTTCCTTTCGGCTGTGTGTGCCGCTACCAGAGCTCCCAAGGCGCTGGGGTCGTTCCCGCACATCACTGCTGTAATTTCATCATTTTTTGCAAATATGTCTGCCGCCGCTTCCCTTGCATCGTTTAAGTCGCCGTGAGCGTCTGCGCGTGCCACGATCTCAAAACCATGGCCCGCGATCGCTTCCTCGAACCCAGTTATCCTATCTACGACAGAATTTTGCGACAAACTCTCAAGAATCACGATCTTTCCGCCTTCCGGGTATTTTTTAATCAAGTCTTCGGCACAGATGACGCCCGCATTTTTATTATCCGATCCCACATAAGCGTCTATGTAGTCCACCGCTTTCACTTCCGTATCCACATTAATGATCCGAATGTCTGCTTCCTTCAGCTTTTCAAGCGCAGGCGTAATCTTCTCCCAGGAGACCGGGCATAAAAACACTGCGTCGACCCCTTCTTCGATCATCTCGTTTATCTGTTCAATCTGTCTGTCCGCGTCCATCCTGGGATCTTTTGTGATCAAACGATGTCCTCTGTCCTCAACCGTCTCCCGCAGGGCTTGCTCCAATGTGATATAATACGGGTTCTCCATTGTAATACAACTGAATCCAAAAAGATAACTGTCTTCAGTTTCTTCTGCCTCTTCCTCATCTTTCATAGCATTATCTTCGCTTGTTCCGACATTTTTTTTACACCCCGGAAGCGCAAAAATGCAGATGATCACGGCGATCCATAAGGATAATACCCTCTTTTTCATACGAATCCTCCCTGAAAACCTTTCTTATATTGTAACTTTTTTGGGGACAATGTCAATAGTTTTCCCCTTGCAAATCGACCCTGCGTCTGCTAGAGTAGGAGTATCAGAGGAAAGGAGTTCTTAAAATCATGGGCAGGAAACGGGACAAGCATCACAAGAATGCATCCGAAGAGGGGGTACAGGCCCAGCCGGAATATGTCACCCTTACACTGGACGATGATGAGGAAGTAACATGCCGTATCCTCACCGTTCTGGAGGTCGATTCAAAAGAATACATAGCGCTTCAGCCGCTGGATAAAGACGGAAACGATGCCGAAGGGGGAGAATGGCTTTACCAATTTACCAGAGATAAGACAGGCGGGGATATGCACAAGCTCAATAATATTGAGGACGATGAGGAATTTGAGAAAGTTCTCTATCGTTTTGACGAATGGCTCGATTTTGCCGGGCTTTATCGGGACGAATTTTTCGAGCTGGAAGACGAAGAGGAGGAATCGTAACCAAAACAGGCGCTGTCATTTACTGCCGCCCCACAATTCTTCTACAAAACGGGACAGTTTTACGCTGCTCCCGTTTTTTTCAGAGTTATAAGAAACCAGCAGTTCTTCCCTGGCCCGGGTCATCGCCACATAGAACATCCGGCGCTCTTCTTCGATCTCTTCAGGAGACTCTGCCTTTTGATAAGGTATATCCCCTTCGTTCGCATGAATCAAAAAGACAGTATCAAACTCCAGGCCTTTTGCAGCATGCATTGTCATGAGCTGCACCTTATCCCTCTGTCTCGCCCTCTGGTTCCTGCGCATCTTTTCCTGTTCTGCAAGCTCTTCTGTGTATGTGTGAATATGTTCCGCGAAGTCTTCATACCGTCTAAAGGACCTGCATCTTTCCTCCAGCTCCGTTAGGACCTGCTTTAGGCCTTCATAGGGTATCTGGTGTTCTTTGGCATAACTTTTAAGAAAGGCATTGTATCCGATTCCTTTCTGGATATATTGAATCTGTGCGTATGGAGCCATATTTTCCAGCATCTTGATATCCGCCTCAAATTGGTCGATAATATCTTGCATCCACTCCTTATCTTCATAGAACTTCCGAATATCTTCAAACAGTACCTTACGGCTGTCAAAACATGCCCTGGAAAGATAGCGGACCGGTCGGTTCGCTATCCCAAGAAATAATTCCCGCGACCGGTCGCCCGAGGCAATCCTCATGTAAGAGAGCATGTCTCTGACGACAAAATGTTCATAAAAATTCGGTATATGCTCCCGCATCTCAAACGGGATTCTACGCTCGCTCAATAATTCCGACACCAGCCTCGCCTGAAGACCGGCGCGGTAAAGAACCGCAATCTCTCCTGCTTCCTTTCCCGTATCCAAACGTTTTTGAATTTCAGATGTGACATACCGGGCTTCATCCGCCTCATCCAAAAGCTCCTGCACATGTACCGCTTCCCCCCGTCCTTTGAACGATCGGACCCGTTTAAAATATCGAGACTCATTATGGAAGATCACCCGGGACGCGGCGCCCACGATATATTCGGTAGAGCGATAATTATATGTCAAAAAAATGATGCGGATATCCGGATAATCCTGCTTCATATTCAGCATCAGCTCCGGTCTGGCCCCGCGGAACCCATAGATTGACTGATCGTCATCGCCCACTACAAACAAGTTGTTCTGCGGAAGCGCCATCATTCGGATCACCTCATACTGGACGCGGTTGATATCCTGGAATTCATCGATCAGAATATATCTGAACCTCTCCTGCCACTTTCTTAAAATATCAGGATATTTTCTAAAAAGCGCATAACACTGCACAAGCATATCGTCAAAGTCAAATTTTCTGCACGCTTTTTTTCTGGCCTCATACTGCCGGAATACCCGGGAGAACTCACCCTGGCTCAGCCGGCCGCTGTGAAAATCCTGCAAACGGTACAAACTATTTTTCACAACACCGACCTCCTGCTTTAGTTCCCGCCAAAAGTCTTCATCTTCTCCGCGCCTGGCGCCGCTATCTTCAAGCGCCTGCCCTGCCGCGTCTTTCAAGATATCCATGCTGTCCTTTTCCGAAAGAAGATTGGTCCCTCCGATACCATATGTGTCCCTCAAGATTCCATAGAAAACACTGTGGAACGTTCCGAACGTAACGTTCATTTTCTCCCCGCAGATAAGTTTCTCGAACCGTTCCTGCATCTCCCTGGCCGCATAGCGGGTGAAGGTTATGACCAAAATCTGCTGTGATGGGACATTACATGCCTCCAATAGATATTGTATCCTTCTGGTAACGATCAAAGTCTTTCCCGAACCAGGCGGCGCAAGTACCATGCAGGGTCCTTCCTTATGTTGGACTGCCTCCTTTTGTTCTTTGTTTAAATCCATGTATACTCCTGTTTTTGTTATCGGCTCAGCATATCGACCGCTTTTCGGATTCTCCTAAGCGATTCTTCTTTTCCCAGGACTTCCATAAGCTCCGTCGCTCCTCCCGGCGTATTCTGCTTTCCTGATACGGCGGTTCGTACCGGCCACATGACGTACCCGTTTTTACATCCTTTTTCAGCGGCATATTCTTTTAAGAGTTCAAATAATGCATCGTTGCTGTAATCGTCCCAGGCTTCCAGTTTCGGAAGTAATTCTGCGAGAACTTCCAGAGACGTCTCCTCGTTTGTCTTCATCTTCTTATGACAGAACATAGATGTATCATACTCTGGGAGTTCCTCAAGGAAATCAATCTGCTCTGCAATATCCGGAAATACCTCGATCCTTGTCTTTACAAGGGCCGCGATCTTTTCAAAATCATAATCTTTCGTTATCACCTTTTTTATATATGGCTTTGCCATCTCAAAAAAGCGGCCGAAATCCATTGCTTTCAAGTATTCCCCATTCATCCATTTTAATTTTGTTGTGTCAAACACAGCGGGGGATTTGCTCATATGGCGGTAGTCGAATGCCGCTACCAGCTCCGGAAGCGAGAAGATTTCCCGGTTATCCTGCGGACACCATCCCAAAAGAGCGACGAAATTAACGATCGCTTCGCTCACATAGCCCTGCTCCAAGAGATCTTCATAAGAAGAATGGCCGCAGCGCTTGCTCAACTTTTTATGATTTTCGTCTGTTATGAGCGGACAATGTACATACACTGGGATCTCCCAGCCGAACGCCTCATAAAGCCGGTTGTATTTCGGTGCGGAGGACAGATATTCATTCCCCCTGACCACATGGGTGATCCCCATTAAATGGTCGTCGATCACATTGGCAAAATTATATGTCGGAAATCCATCCGACTTAATCAGAATCATATCGTCAAGCTCCTCGTTCGGAACAGTGATATCCCCGTAGATCTCATCGTGAAAAGTCGTCGTTCCCTCAAGCGGCATATTAATACGGATCACATAAGGTTTCCCTGCGGCAAGATTCGCCTCTACCTCCTCCTTGCTCAGATGAAGACAGTGCTTGTCATAGTTAACGATCGCTGTTCCGTCCTCAGAAACCGACGTTTTAAGAGATTCCAGCCTCTCTTTGTCACAAAAGCAATAATAGGCGTCCCCCTGCTCGATA
>CAMNWW010000126.1 GCA_946566415.1 uncultured Lachnospiraceae bacterium
ATACAGATAGGGTCGGAAGTATAAATTGTAGGACGAGCTTCAAGGTAGTCGTCCTGACTTGCCGCGTAGTCGATGGATGTTCCGTCGTGCATCAATGCATCCGCTTTCCCCTCCTGGATCGACAAGAGACAGTCGGATAAATTTTGCTGGTATATGATATTCGCATTCGGAGCATACTGGAGCGCCAGTTCCTCGCTCGTTGTCCCGCTCTCAGCAGCGATCGTGTATTTGGAGTCGTTCAGGTCGGCGATTTCCTGGACTTCATCCAACCCTTTTCTTACTCCAAGTTTGATACCTGTTTTCAGATACGGAATGGAGAAATTGATACTTTTTGCGCGTTCCAGGTTTCCGGTTGTATTCGCGATGATGACGTCAACTCTTCCGGTCGTTACCATACTGATACGGTTTTCACCGTTGACTTCGACAAATTCAACGTCAACGCCGATCGTCTCGGCCAGCTTGTTCGCCCAGTCGATGTCCAGTCCCATCAGATTGCCCTTATCATCATAGAAACACTGCGGCTCTCCAGGAGGGTAGACACCGATCACAATTTTACCATTGTCGACGATCTGCTGAAGCTTACCGCCGCCGGATGCATCCTCGCCGGAGGTGTCCCCGGATGCGTCCTTATTATCTGACGAGGCTCCGCATCCGATAAGAGATACAAGGACCGTTATTAATAATGTCGCCATCATAAGTTTTTTGAGAAAATTATTTTTCATGTTGTGTACCTTTTCATTTCCCCGCTATTTTACGGAAATAAATGAATTCCCTTTCTTTAAAATTCACATTTTCTTTGTCCTACGATCCGTTCGTTGTCATTTACGAAATACGTAGGGTGGAAGATTTCCATTTTCTTTTCCATTTCGGGTGTCAATGCACCCAATTTTTTTAAAATTTCCTGTGCCAGAAATGACCAGGCTTCCTGCGTTCCGTCGATCAGTTTGACCGCGATCCCGATTCTTTGCTTTTTTAATCCTATTGTGAGAACCCCATTCGCCCCGTCCTTTGCTATGATATTAGGATCACTGTCCAGAACGGAACTAAGATAGTTCTCTCCAGAAATCATGTCGGGGTATTTTGCGATTCGGGTTACATTCCTCTCTGCCGCTTCCTCAACACGTTCATTTTGGATCTTGTCCGGGCATGCCAGATTCTTATAGGAAATCGCAATATTTTTGATCGGAACAGCAAATACAGGTACTCCGCAGCCATCTACCCCCACTTTGATCTGTTCGGTTTCGGACATGATACGTATGGAGTCCAGGATTTCCTTAAATACAGGAGTATCCTCTTTCCAATAGTCCACAGGAGCGCCGCCCAGATATTTCTGAATAAGCAGGAGCGCCGCATGTTTCCCGGAACAAGTGTGATAGATTTTCCGCAGAGGCAGTCCGCCGCGGATCCGCGCTTCATTCGCTTTCTCAGAAGTGGGTCTGGTTGGCTTCATGCATAAAATATCTTCTGAGAATCCGCCTTTTCGCAGGATACTCTCGACAGCCCTGACGTGCTTTTCTTCGCCGACATGCGAAGCCGATAATACGACAGATTCCATTTCTTCGATTCCGAATTTCTCATCCAGCTTATGTATGAACACTGGGAGGGCCTGGATCGGTTTGGAAGCAGATCTGTAAAATACCATGTCGTTTGTATCTCCAGCATGGAAAATCACATTTGAATTTTCATCCACCACACAGATGTATCCATAATGCATTAAATCAAATAAGGCATCCTGTGCATTTTCAGACGGATCAAATCTGTATTCGCTGACAAGCTGAGTATACATATATTGTCTATCCCTTTCACTATTTAGTTTTTATAAAAGAAGGAATTCCTTGATTACTGCTAATTATAGACTCGAAAAACAATAATGTCAATATATTTCTCCAATGATGTTATTAAATATTTTTTCGGAATTTCTGTGGAATAATGGGATATATTTTTAAATATGGGTGGGGTTTATCCAATTTGACAATTTAATTCAAACAGCGTATTATAAATAGTGTCGGCAGTATCATATAAAAAAAGCGGAATGGAGGTTTATATGAAAAAAGCAAACGTACTGGATCAGGCAGCGCTTAAACTTGTAAACTTAACAGAAATATTTAATATGATCTATGAATTGTTTCCTATATCCAGGGCTGATCTTGCAAAAAGATCCGGAATGAGTCCTACCAGCATTACAAGATTTGTCAATAGTCTGCTGGAACAGAATATCATAACAGAGGCGCCCGCTGAGGTGAAGAAGGTAGGGCGGACTGCTACACTTCTGAAAATAAACGATTCTGCGTTTTATTCTGTAGGAATCGATATAGACAGTTCTTATATTAATGTATCTATCCTCAATTTTTTAAAGCAGAATATTATCAATAAACGCGTTCGGACGGATACATCATCAAAATTCGAGGATCTTCTTGACAAGGCATATGAGCTATATCTTCAGGCGTTGAAAGAGTCGAAAATATCAGAATCCAATATTAAGGGCATTGGGTTAAGCGTCCCATGTATTATAACCGGACCTGAGTTTATCAAATTAGACCTGCAGATACAGTTTGGCGACAACAATATGTACGATTTGCTGGCGGAGAATTTTCATTTGTATAATCTCGTAATATAACACGACTGTAATGCGGCGTTGACAGGGCAATGCGTCCTGCATCCTGAGTACAGCGAGCAGTCGGTATCGTGCCTGGCGGTGGGCTCCGGTATCGGCTCCGCATTCAGTTACCGCGGCAGTATTATTACCGCCCCGGAAAGGTCGGTGTTTTCTGAGATTGGGCATACGGTGATAGATCCAAATGGCATGCCCTGCGCCTGCGGAAACAGGGGGTGTCTTGAAACATATATTTCCAAGGGGAATCTGATAAAGCGCGCAAAGGAGTATGATCCATCCATTATTCTCTTCGAGGAGATTCATTCTGCCTGGGTAAAAGGTATGAAGTGGGCAAGAGACTTGATCAGAGACGCGTGTACATATTCTAAAATAGCGATCAATAATCTGGCCTGTGTTTATAATCCGGATATCGTATTGGTCTGCGGGAGCAATATTGACGACTATTGGGATATGTTCCATGATATCTGCGACGGCCCCCAGCTTCTTTTTGCGCCGTTCAGGAATAAGCTTCAGATTATCCCGTTTTTTGACATGTCTCAGTCAAGTATTATCGGAGTCTCTAAAGTTGTTCAGGACAGGTATGTAAAACAGTTATTGAGAGAATGCGCATCGAACTGTTTATAAGAAGGAAAAGATCTTGCTTTTCAATGAAAAATCAGATATTATTTTAACTATACAAGTAATATGTTTGGGAACTAATATTTTTTATAGAAAGGCGAGTTTATTCATATGAATATTGGACATAAAAAAAGATACAGGACTACACAATTTTTAATTGGCAGCTTCTCGTTGCTTCTGTTAATCAGCGCCGGGGCGTTTTGGGGGCTGGGCTATTTTATAAATAGAGACAGTGAAAAAGCGATCCATCAGGTGGGGGATCTGTATATGACCGGAATGAACGAGCAGGTTACGGCACACTTTCGGACGCTTATCGATTTGAAGCTGGAGCAGGCCAGGACCGTGGTTAAGGTTGTTCCGCCGGAAGAGAATAGAACAAATGAATTATACGAGGAATTAATTTACAGAGTAAGCGTTAGGAATTTTGACTATTTGGCATTGTATACAGAAGACGGCGACTTGGAGATGCTTTTAGGAACCCAGATAGAACTTGCAGACCCTGAGCCGTTCTACAAGTCGCTGAAGAATCATGAACAGAAGGTCGCGGTGGGAAAGGACGAGCTTGGGAACGAAGTTGTCATGTTCGGAATCAATGCAAATTACCCGCTGGAAAGCGGGGAGAAGAGTATAGCAATGGTGGCCGCCCTTCCGCTGGAATATATCAGTACGATGCTGGGGACAGAGGGAAACGATTCGCTGATGTTCTCTTATATCATCCGGAAAGACGGAAGTTTTATTGCCGGTGATTTAAACGAGACATACTCGGATTATTTCAGCAGTTTGTATGACCGGTATGGGGAAGCGGACCGCAGTAAAATTGATAATTATGTTCAGGAACTGACCGACGCGATGGAGAGGCGTGAGGACTATTCAACAATACTGACCCTTGACGGGAGCAGTCAGCAGGTTTATTGTACTTCGCTGCCTTATTCTGAATGGAATCTGGTGACGATACTACCGTTTGGGGGGCTTAATGAAACGATTGAAGATTTAGGACAGAAAACAGCGATCACAACGATGTCGGTCTTTTCAGTCATTCTTGTGCTTTTATTGTTTATTTTCTATATCTATTTCAAGATGAGCCGCCAGCAGCTTAGGGATTTGGAGGAGGCTCGCTGCGAGGCTTTGGAGGCGAATAAAGCAAAGAGTGAATTTCTTTCAAATATGAGTCACGATATCCGTACTCCGATGAATGCGATCGTGGGAATGACGGCAATCGCGACGGCGCACATTAACGATAAAGAGCAAGTACAGAACTGTCTGAAGAAGATTGCATTATCCGGCAAACATTTGCTTGGGCTTATTAATGATGTTCTGGATATGTCTAAGATTGAGAGCGGTAAGATGACCTTGACGGTAGAACGCGTTTCCCTGCGGGAAGTAGTTGAGGGGATCGTAAGCATTGTACAGACACAGGTTAAGGCAAAAGGACAGAATTTTTATGTGCATATAGACCGTATCCTATCGGAGGATGTGTACTGCGACGGCGTGCGCCTAAACCAGGTATTGCTGAATCTGTTGTCGAATGCAGTGAAATATACACAGGAAGGCGGAAACATAGAGCTGTCTCTATATCAGGAGGAAATAGTTCCAGAAGGAAATTCAGAAGATAATTCAGAACATAGTTCAGTAAAAGAGGACGGCGAATTTGTACGTACACATATTATTGTGAAGGATAACGGGATTGGAATGACCGCCGAATTTTTGACGCACATATTTGACTCGTATTCTCGGGCGGACAGTAAGAGGGTTCAAAAAACAGAAGGCGCCGGGCTTGGCATGGCTATCGCAAAATATATTGTGGATGCGATGAAGGGGAGCATCTCCGTGCAGAGTAAACCGCAGGAAGGGACCCGGATTCATCTGGTTTTGGATATGGAAAAAGCTACTGTAGAGGAAATCGATATGCTCCTTCCGGCATGGAAGATGCTCGTGGTAGACGATGACGAGACGTTATGCCGCTCTGCAGTGGAGGCTCTGGAGGCCATTGGTCTTCAGGCAGAATGGACGCTTTGCGGTAAAAAGGCAATTGAGATGGTGAACAGCCATCACCAAAAGAGGGATGATTACCAAATCATCTTGTTGGACTGGAAGCTCCCGGACATGGACGGCTTGCGTGTTGCCAGGCAGATCCGCAAAATTGTGGACACTGATATGCCGGTGATTTTAATTTCGGCATATGACTGGAGCGACTTTGAGACAGAGGCAAGAGATGCGGGAATCAGCGGATTTATTTCTAAGCCGTTGTTTAAGTCGACCTTGTTCCATGAACTCAGGAAGTATATGGGCGTTGGGGACGATCTGGAAGAGACGGACGCAGATATGGATCTGGCGGGGCGTCATGTGCTGGTTGCTGAGGATAATGAGTTGAACTGGGAGATTCTGGAAGAACTTTTAGCGGATGTAGGAATCGAATTGGATTGGGCGGAAAACGGCAAGATATGCGTGGAGAAGTTCCAAAAGTCCCAGGAAGGATATTACGAGGCGATTCTTATGGATGTCCGTATGCCTATTATGAATGGATATGAGAGTACCAGAGCGATTCGTGCCTTAAGCCGTCCGGACGCGCAGACGATACCGATCATTGCCATGACGGCGGACGCGTTTTCTGAGGATATACAGAGATGTCTGGAGAGCGGAATGAACGCGCATACAGCGAAACCAATCAATCTGGATGAGGTGATTTCTCTGTTGAAAAAATTTATCTTGAATCAATGATTTCCTGGGCGATGTTCCGTTTTGATATACTACGGTCCATCGCCTGTTTTTCTATATAGCGGTGGGCATCCGGTTCAGTCATGCCCTGTTCGCTGATAAGACGCCATTTTGCCCGGTTGACGAGCCGGATCTCCATCATTTTTTCTTCGATGGAGAGAGTCTTTTCCTCAAACCGGCGCAGGTATTCGCGGGCGCTTACCATCCAGCTTAGTGCTTGGAGAAGTGTGGCTCTGGAGAGTGGTTTGGGCAGAGTGAATACACCGTGTTTTGCTACGCGGTCGTGGACAATGTCAAGGATATCATTTTTGACTAAGATGATGACTACCGTATTTTTTGCGGTGCAGGTATCGACCGCAAAACGCATGCCGGGATCATCCGGCAGCGGAGAATTGATAAATATGAAGTCAAAGCTTTTTTCGGCGGTTGTCTGTTTTGCGGCCGTTATATTTTTGACAATATGGATAGGAGAATAATTCGGTTTTGGCAGCAGGTATATCAAAGCTGAGTTAAAAATTTCAGATGCCGATACGATAAGCGCGCTGTACGCCTTTTCTTTTAAACTAATCGACACCCCCTCCTTTCCGA
>CAMNWW010000127.1 GCA_946566415.1 uncultured Lachnospiraceae bacterium
GTCCACCGCCGTCTTTATTGATGAAAAGACCCGTATCAAAAAACTGCTTCTTTCTAATACTTTTGAATAAAGATAGAACCTTGTAAGTAAAACCCTACAGAAAAGCTACTTTCCTACCCAAACAGCGGACTGATCTCCTGATCCCCTATCAAGTATAGTTCGTGGAGCGCCCGTGTCATGGCCACGTAGAGCAGCTTCGCTTCCTTGCTGTTGTCTCCGTAATGCCTCTCATCGGGCTTCCACAAAATTACCGCGTCAAATTCCAGACCTTTTGTGAGCGTCACCGGAAGCGCCATCACACCGTTGTGGAAAAGCTGGTCTTCCTCATGCCCAACGCCCAGGTATTCTTTTACCTGGGCGGCTTCCTCTTCTTCCCTGCAGATGACTGCTATCGTCTCATATCCTTGTTTCTTTAAAGCATCTACCGTCGACTGCAGCCTGCCCCCTAATTGCTCCGGTTTCTCCCGGAATACGGTTACTTCTTTTCCATGCCGGATTACGGGCTGAATCTGGTAGCGGCTTTTGGACGCCTTTTCCAGCACCTTTCCCGCACAGTTGGAGATTTCGATGGTATTTCGGTAGCTTTTAGCCAAAAGATAGAAACTGTCCTTTTTTTGCTCGAATAATACCTCTTTTAAATCCTCCCAATCGTTCATGCCCGTTTCATACCGGATGTTCTGGGAAACGTCTCCCATAATCATAAAATAACAGTTTGGGAGGATTTGTCGCATGACATAGTATATCATCTCTCCAAAATCCTGTGCCTCGTCTATGATGATCTGGCTGAACTCGTCCTCCTCTTTTTTCATAAGGATTCTTTTCCAGATCAACGCAAGAGCTGCCGCGTCATAAACGTCCATCTTTCCCTTTGCCACATGGCTGATCGTCTCCTGCCATCTTTCGGGCACATTCTCTTCCCTTTCCAGATACGCAAGGAACTCTAGATAGATACTCATCTCCGTCCATTTTTTCGGCGCTGAATCAAAATACTTTTTATAGGCAGTCAGCTTTTCCTTTTTCGGCCCTTTCTCCCACTCCGAACACAAGAACTCTATCCTTGCGCATATTTTGCTGTTCAGCAGCCTCTCCGCCTGAATCATGGATAATTCGGGATTCTTATCCAGGGTATCCTCCATACTTTCCCTTGAGAGGATGCAGCCGATCTGCCCGTCCACAACATCCCCCAGATCCATCCATTTTCTCCTCCACGCTCCTAAGAAATCTTCCAGCTTTCGGACAAAATCAAGCTTGCTTTTTACTGGGGCCATAGCATCATCCGGTATCACACTGTATGATTTCTTCCATGATTTTCCCATCAAATAAGTAAGAAAATGATCCATCCTCATCTGTTTTACGTGGCTTACATCCAATTCCGGAAGCCCGCTGCCGATATACTCCAGGAGCATATCGCTGCTTCCCACAATGCAAAATTCTGAAGGCTTATACCTGTCCTTATAGTTGTAGAGAAGATAAGAAATCCTGTGAAGCGCTACTGTAGTTTTTCCGCTCCCGGCCACACCCTGCACAATAATATTTTTCCAGGGTACGTCACGGATAATCTCATTTTGTTCTTTCTGGATAGTGGCAATGATGTCCCCCAGCACCGCCTCCTTATTCTGGGAAAGATACTTAAGCAGGAGTTCGTCGTTCGCCGCAACATCATCGTCATAGTATCCCAGCAGCTCCTCGTCCTCGATATCATACGTCCTTTTCTTATGCAGGTCGATCTCCACCTCCCCGCTCCCCGGCACAGGATAGCTGCCTTTCCCCGGCTCGTTCTCATAGTACACACTGCACACCGGCGCCCGCCAGTCCACGATCACGATCTCCTCCGGTCCTTTATTCACTCCGTTCTTCCCGATATATCTGACTTCTTTTCCTCCAAACGTCAGATCATCGTAGTCTATCCTCCCAAAATACGCTTTCTTAAGCGCCACCTGGTTCTTCCGCAGGACGTTCTGCGTATGCTCCAGGATATTTTGCCCTGCTACAAGCTGGCCGTAGGAATCACCTTCCCCCTTTTTCACAGCCTGGAAGAGCTGAGTAACTTCCTTTCTATATGCACTTTCCTTCTCCCTATATATACGGATATTCTCACGGACGACTTCCAGACATGATTGCAAATGCTGTTCTTCCAACAAACGTTCTTCACTCTTTACCTGACTCATTTCTTCCTCCTCTTTTCCCGGCTTTTCATCTGAAACCAACATCATCGTCCCATCCCCGAACAACGCCTTTCCAGCGCAAATGGAGCAGTATTTTACCATGACCGAGGAGCCAATGTCAAGTAATATAAAAAAATTTTATTATTTATTTGGCCAGTTCTATCCTGCCTCGTTTCTTAAAACATGCGACGCCGTATTTCAATATCGTCGTCATCCCGTCTTCACGGAGCTGTTCCTCATAATGCCGCCTCTCGATCTGTGCCAGCGCCTTTTTACACCCGTCTTCCAAATTTCCGTCGTCCGCGTACTTTACTTCGATTATAATTCCGATTTCCTCATCTTCGATTTCCACCAGGATATCTCCATATCCATCCCCGGTTTCTCTGTTGGAGAAAACATCCCACATTCCTTTGTATCCCAAAATTCCTAAAAGGATGCCGTGATAAAAATTCTCCCTCAGCGCCTTCCTGCCAAATGTATCCCTGATACTGATGGTCTTCTTCAAATACTCCGTCAACTTCTCTGTGGCGCCGTCTGCGTCCCCCACTTTTAACGCCCCACAGAATGCTTCCAGAGCTTCGCCGTCTTTTTGAACATTTTCTTTGAACAGCTCCATGATCTGTCTGGTAAATATCTTCCTGATCTCCATATTCGGTATCACAAGGTCGAACTCATCTCCCCTCGGCTTCCCGCGCTGTGTCAGATACCCTGTGGTGAACAGTACGCTCCAGATATTATCAATCGAATTGTACAGCTCCTTATATGTCAGTTCCTGGCGGATTTCCTTTGTCACCGTCTCCCCCGCCACCAGCTTTTCGATCTCGTGCTTCGTTGTGCCTGCGCCGACTCTCTGAATAAACTGCTTCACGATCTCATTACCGCTGCTGTTAGACCAATAATCCTGCGGCTGCGCTTCTGGGTCCGCCCGAAGGAGGTCGCAATAATTGATGACATCCCACGGACAATATACTTCCACATTCCCGAACCGATACCCGTCATACCACTCTTTTATCCTTCCGTAAGCGTCGGATAACTCATAATATTGGAGAAGTTCCTTTACTTCCTCGTCTGTAAATCCAAAATATTCATCAAACCTTACGTCCGCAATCGTTAAAATCTTAGGGTTGTTCAGCCCTGTAAAAATACTTTCTTTGGATATACGCAGACACCCCGTGAGTACTGCAAACTGAAGACTTTCATTTGTCTTCAAAGTCTGTTCAAACATATTTCGGATCAACTGGACCATCCGGTCATAATACCCATTATCGAATGCCTTGGCGAGCGGCACATCATATTCGTCAATCAAAATGATCACTTTACTGTCATAGTATTTTTGCAGTAGTTCTGACAGATTCCTCAGCCCGCCGCAGAAGGTCGCCTCCGTCATATCCGGCTTTAGAAGGCGTGAAAATGTATCCCTGTCCTCCGGCGTAAACGTCGGGTTCCCCAAAAGATATTGATGACGTCTTGCCTCCTCGTTCAAAGCCATGGCTGCCATCTCAAATGCCATTTCATACGAATATCCATTGATACCTTTCAGCGATATAGATACTACCGGAAACTTTCCCATATATTCCTCGCAAAGCTCTGTTTCTTCACAGATCTTCAGCCCCTCGAATATCTCTTTGCGGCAGCCTATCTCAAAAAAGCGCCTCAGCATATTCATATTCAAGGACTTCCCGAACCGTCTCGGTCGTGTAAAAAGGTTGACTTTCCCCCAGTTATACAAAAGCTCCTTAATAAAATTCGTTTTATCCACATAATAAAAACCCTGTGTCCGAATATCGCAAAAACTTTCAAGCCCGATTGGGAGTTTCTTTTTCCTGGTATCTGCCATTTCCACGCACCTCCTGCCTTACTTTTTCACTCTGCCTTTTTAACTCTGCATCAACTCTGCTTTTTTACCACCGGCACCCATACCTCATACTTTGCGTCCTCGGGATCCGGATTCAGATAAACCTCAATGTCTGGGGCGTTGGCGTATTCGTACCCTGATGTCGGAAGCCATTCTGTTACGATACGCCGTTCTAGCTCCTGCACGGACTGATTCGTTCCCGAGCCAGAAAAGACTGCCCAGGTCGATGCAGGCACAATGTACTCCTCCAAGCCGTCGACCGTCTTTGTACTGGCAACAGCGATAAAGTATTTCCATTCCTCCTCATCATTGCAGGCGCTCACTCCAAGAAGCCCCATCGGCTGTGTATCCATCAGCGCCGCCATTTTCGGAATCGTTCCGTCCCCCGCCGCCTTCTGCCACATCTGGGGGACAACGGCAAAATTCTTCTCGATTTCCTGCTGAAGCGGTGAGGATATCCCAACGATCCGAAAGGCATCCTTCGTCTCAATCCGGTAAGTCATCTCCTCAGCTCCCTTTACAGCAATCGTAAACGTAATGGGGGGAAACGTCTTTACTGCTACGCCCTCTCCCCTGACGGCCGAGGGCGCAAGCCCGTGTACTTGCTGAAACGCCCTGTTAAATGCTGTCGGCGAATGATATCCGTACTTCTGGGCAATATCAACGATCTTCTCATTCCCACTCTGCAAATCCACTGCCGCCAGGGACATCCGTCTCCTGCGGATATACTCCGACAGGGTAAGTCCCGCCATATACGTGAACATTCTCTGAAAATGATACGCTGAGCAGCAGGCAATCCGCCCAAGCTGCTCATAATCGATCTCATCCGCCAGATGCTCCTCAATGTAATTCATGCTTTGATTTAATTTCTCGACCCATTCCATATTACTGCCTCCTGTTTGTACTATTTTCTGTACTGCTCCGTGACGCTCCGGATTCCTCCCAGCTTCGTACTACCACAGTATCGAAATCATCATATCACGTTTCCCAAAAGCTTTCCTCTTAATATCTGCACAAAAAAGAGAGGCAAAAGAAAGGTCAATAGCATCTGCCCACCGGGCTGAAATTATACCGCGCTCTTTCTGTGCAGGATCCTCTTCTTGAACGCCTGGACCCGCCCCATATACCGACTTGTAAACAGGGCGCCCAAAAGGAGCGCTCCTAACACAAGCCCCAATGAGAAATCGGCTATTTTTTCATACACTCCTGTCGACGAAAGTCCCTGAATGTCAATTATCATATAAATGATAAATGCGATCAGAGCCGCTATAAAAATACGGCAGAGCTTTTTTGAAAATTTCATCTTTTCATTATTCTCATAATCTGCAACCTTTAACAATGTTTCCTCTGTTTTCTTATCCATTTCCGTCATCCTTTCTCCATCCAAAAATTCTTCAATTGTTACATTAAAATAATTGACGATCTCGATCACCAGATCAAAATCCGGCATATTGACGCCGTTTTCCCAGCGCGAAACACTTCGGTTGGACACGCCGAGCATTTCCGCCAGCTGTTCCTGTGTTAAATTTTTCTCCTTGCGGAGTTCTTTTAAAAACATCCCTGTTTTCTTCTGGTCCATTGGGCTATAGCCTCCTTTCACCGTCAGAATAGCTTTTTGAATGAAAAAAGTACACGACACAATACGAGAATATCATATTAATTTCCGTTATAATGTGTCCACATACGAACAATTTTTATCGTACCTTGATATTCAACTCCATCAATGACAACCGGCTCATCATATACCTGATAAACTAATCTATGCTGGATATTAATTCTTCTGGAATAATAACCGCTTAAATTTCCCACTAATCCCTCATATGGCGGTGGATTCTGAAAAGGATTTTCCGTTATAATATCCAATAATTTTTTAACCTTTGAAACAAGTCCTGCCTCTTTTAGCAACCTCTTATCTTTGTCTGCCTGCTTACTAAATCTGATTATATACATCTACCATTCCTCACTCGAATCATATACAGAGCATTCCTCAAGCGGTTCTTTTCCTGCTTCAATAATACTTTCTGTCATACCTGGTATAGAATTTAAGTATAATGTCTCTTGAATAGCGTTCCAATCATCCTCTGATATGAGAACGGCGTTTTTCCCACGGTTATTTGTAATTGTAATAGGCTGGCTGCTGTTATTAACCTCAGATAGTATTTGATATATATTTTCTCTTGCTCTTGTTACACTTATTGCGGTCATGCTATCATCTCCTTTTCTTTATTTTAGCGTACGCATTTGCGTACGTCAAGATATCTTTAATATAATTAATTCCTTTTGACCACAGTACGCCGCATGTAGTAAGATATAATATAATGAGTCAAGGGACAAATGGACATAAAATGCATGCTTGCATGTGATTTTATGTCCATGGGTCCCGCTAAAACATGAGCAAGAAGCCATTTTTCGCAGAAAAATGAGCGAATTGCGAATGTTTTCGTCGATTTTGGGAGTGCAAAGCACGGAAAAATCGACGGTGGACTCATTTGTCGGGCAACTCATATAAT
>CAMNWW010000128.1 GCA_946566415.1 uncultured Lachnospiraceae bacterium
GCAAGCTCGATCAGATAATTGAGCATCATACGGTACCAGTCCTCTGAAATCCCCTGCTTTTGTTTAACCCGGTTCATCTTCTCCCTGGGATAATAGATCAAAGTACAGATCTCGTCCCTGTCCGTTAGACTTAATTCTTCCTCCCACAGGGTATCGACCTTTTCCCGTATGACGCCGGAGCAGTTATTCAGAATATGTAAAAACGCTTCATATTCCCCGTGAAGGTCGCTCATAAAATGCTCCGTCCCCTTCGGCAGGTTGATGATGGCGTTCAGGTTGATAATCTCCCTGCATACCGCCTGCTTTGTGGGGTATTTTTCCTTCATCAGCTTCAGCCACATTTTCTCTTCGTCCATACTTACCTCTTTCTTGCCTCTTTTGTGACGCGGCGAACGCTTCCCGTTCCCTTTGTATTATTGTTCCGCCAGTTCCAGCCCTAACTCCTCAAGCTGCTTTTTGTCGACCGCTGCCGGCGCCTCCGTCATCAGATCAGAAGCGTCTTTTATTTTTGGAAAGGCAATCACATCCCGGATACTGTCCTGTTTCGCCATAAGCATCACAACCCGGTCCAGACCGTAAGCCAGCCCCGCGTGAGGCGGAACTCCATATTTAAATGCATTCAGGAGGAATCCAAACTGTTCATCAGCTTGTTCCGGTGTAAAACCCAGCACCTCGAACATCCGGCTCTGAATCTCCTGATTAAAAATCCGGACGCTTCCGCCGCCGATCTCATTTCCGTTCAAAACGATATCATACGCTTTTGCACGGACTCTTCCCGGGTCTGACTCAAGATACGGGATATCCTCCTCCATGGGCATGGTAAATGGATGGTGCATGGCGGTAAAACGGTTCTCTTCCTCGCTCCACTCCAGGAGAGGGAATTCTGTAATCCATACAAATTTATATTCATCCTTATTCAGGATCTCCATCTGCCGCGCCATTTCCAGACGCAGTGCGCCCAGCACGCTCCACACCACTTTATTCTTATCCGCCGCAAAGAGGAGCAGGTCGCCCTTTTCTCCGTCCATCTTCTCGATCAGCGCGGACATCTCCTCTTCCTTCATGAATTTCGCAAAAGAAGACTTTACCGTGCCGTCTTCCTGAACCGCGATATAGGCAAGACCTTTTGCACCGTAATCCTTGGCAAAATCTACAAGCTTATCTATCTTCTTCCTGGGCATACCACCCTGGCCTTTTGCGTTAATCCCCCGCACGGAGCCGCCGTTCTCAATGGCTCCCCGGAATACGGCGAACTCACAGCCCTTTACGGTATCCGTTACGTCCACCAGCTCCATGCCGAAACGGATATCCGGCTTGTCGGAACCATACCGGTCCATCGCTTCCTGCCAGGTCATACGCGGCATCGGGAGCGGAACCTCGATCCCCAGCACCTCGCGGAATAACTTTGCCATCAGCCGTTCATTGACGTCGATAACATCGTCCACGTCAACAAACGATAATTCCATATCTATCTGTGTGAATTCAGGCTGACGGTCCGCCCGAAGGTCCTCGTCGCGGAAGCACTTGACAATCTGGAAATACCTGTCATAACCCGAACACATTAAAAGCTGCTTGAAAATCTGCGGCGACTGCGGAAGCGCGTAGAAACTTCCTTGGTGAATCCGGCTAGGCACCAGATAATCCCTCGCCCCCTCCGGCGTGCTCTTAATAAGAAACGGCGTCTCGATCTCCAAAAACCCTTCCTCTGAAAGGAACTGCCGGGTCAAAGTCGCCACCTTGCTCCTCATCATCAGATTCCTCTGAATGTCCGGCCTTCTAAGATCCAGGAACCGGTATTTCAAACGCAGTTCCTCTCTCGTTTTGGAGTTCTCTTCTATCGGGAAAGGCGGAGTCTCAGACTCGGACAGAATACGAAGCTCACTGGGGCATATCTCGATCGTCCCCGTCGCCAGATTCGGGTTCACTGCTCCCTGGCGCGCCCTGACTGTCCCTGCCACAGCGACTACATACTCGCTTTTCAGCTTTGCCGCCGTATCCAACATCGCTTCATCGGTAACTCCTTCCTCAAATACGATCTGTATCAGACCAGAGCGGTCCCGTACATCTACGAAGACCAGCCCTCCTTTATTCCGATTCTTCTGCACCCACCCCATAACGGTGACATTTTCGCCGATATTCGCCTCGTTAAGTTCCGCGCAGCGGTGCGTCCTTTTTAAACCCTGCATTGATTCTGCCATCCTCATTTCCTCACTTTCTCTTAAACGCCGAACAGGCGATTACATTGACAACACGGAATCTCCGTAACAGTCCACAATTTCTCCATACCCATCCTGCATAAGCTGCTCTTTCTGGAATTTTTTATTTTTCTTCATGTTGGCGATCAGTACTTGTTTTCCTTCCTCTCTGTCCGCCTTTGCCATGCCGAGCACCTTGAGTATCCCCTCCTGGTGCATCCCCTTCTCCAAGAGATACGCTTTTTTCTCCCTCTTGTTCGGAATCTGGTATCCATTTTCCAGAAGAAGCATGACAATCCGCTCAAATCCAATCGAGAATCCGCATGCCGGCGTATCCTGCCCGGTAAATTTCCCGATCATTTTATCGTAACGCCCCCCGCCTGCGACGGAGCTGCCAAACTCATCCATCACAATCTCAAAAATAGCGCCCGTATAATAGGACTGACCTCTCACCAGCGTAGGACTGAACTTCACCTGGAAATCCGCCTCTTTCGCGCTTTCCACACTGGAAATAATCTGTTCCATGGAGCCTGCCACATTTTCATCCATAATACCGGACAGCTTCTCCTTCAGGAAACGGATGCCTTCCAGATCTGATGTAATCTCGTCAAACAACCCCAAATAGCGGTCCACAGATTCCTTCTCATATCCCAGCTTCACCAGCTCTTCTGCAACGCCCTTGGCGCCGATCTTGTCCATCTTATCCAGGATAATGAAGACTTCATCGTAATCTTCTTCCCTAAAACCACTATACTTCGCCATCGCTTTGAGGATATTCCTGTCATTGATAGACACGGTAAAATTGTGAAAATTTAGTTTCCCCAGCATTGCGGTGGTAGCCAGAATCAATTCGATCTCCGCCAGGTTCCCCGGCTCGCCCAGAATATCAATATCGCACTGTGTGAACTGGCGGAACCGTCCCCTCTGCGGGCGGTCGGCGCGCCATACACTTCCGATCTGCATTGCCTTAAATGGCGAAGGAAGCTCGTTCATATGATTTGCATAGTATCTCGCAAGAGGAACCGTCAGATCATAACGGAGTCCTCCGTCCACCAGATCGGTCTCCTCCTTTGCCGTATCCAGTTTCAGCTTTTCTCCCCTCTTTAATATCTTAAAAATCAACTTCTCATTATCCCCGCCCTGCTTGCTGCACAAATTTTCAATATGCTCTACACAGGGAGTCTCCATGGAAGTGAATCCAAATGTCGTGTACGTATCCTTTATCATTTGAATGACATAATCTCTGATCTCCATCTCTTTCGGAAGTATATCATTCATACCGGTCATCGGTTTTTTCTTTAACGCCATAGCCATTCTCCTTTTCGTTCTATCATCTCGTCGATCCGCGAGATGTACTCCTCCACACCTTTTACATTCTCGATCCGTATCAGGTTCGTCTTCCTGCCGTTTCTGCTCCCCGGTGCGTCGATCTCCTCTGAAAGCACTATCTTAGTCGTCGCCCCGGCTCCCACCGCGACGATAGACTGTCTTTCCTCCATAATAAGTATATTGTAAATTCCCGCTTTGTCAACCTTTGCATATCCCACATTTTCAAAATTCCCGGCAATATTCTTCTGCCGGTAAAGATAATACGGCACAAGCCCCATCTTATGCGCATGCTCCGCCGCCGTATCGATCATCTTTTCCAGCTCCCGTGCCATCTGCGCATTTTCCGTCTTATCTTCCGTATTTCCCTCCATCCGCCTCTGGTTCTTCTCCCTTGTCAGGCGGGAGCCGTGCTTCATCGCCAATGCATGCACGGTCAGGCTGTCCGGAGAGAGCTCCTCAATCTGCCGCAGAGTGTCCTCCATATCCTTCGGATGCTCCCCCGGAAGCCCTGCGATCAGGTCCATATTGATATTTTCAAATCCCAGCTCCCGCGCCAGATGAAATACCTTTCGGACGTCTTCTACTGTATGCCGCCGTCCGATGGCATCCAGCGTCCTTTGCTGCATTGTCTGCGGGTTGATGGAAATACGGTCCACCGGATGCCGGCGCAGCACAGTCAGTTTCTCCTGCGTAATGCTGTCAGGCCGTCCTGCTTCCACGGTAAATTCTTTTAAATCATCAAACGGAAAATTCTCTTCCAGATGAGATAATATCCGCTCCAACTGGGCAGCGCTTAGTGTTGTGGGCGTACCTCCGCCCATGTAAATGGTGTTCAGCTTCTTCCCGCCCGACATTTTTGCGATCCCCGACATTTCTTTCAGCAGCGCGTCTACATATGCGTCCACGCGTTTCTCCCATCTGGCGATCGGGTATGACGTAAAAGAACAATAACTGCAGGTGGTAGGGCAAAACGGAATTCCGATATACAGGCTGTAGCCGTTCTCATAATCCAGTTTTTCAAGCTGCGCCTTCTCCCTTTTCGCAATTTCAATTCCAAGCCTTGCTTTCTTCTTACTGACCTCGTATGTATCTTTCATAAATTTTATGATTTCCTGGTCGCTTTTTCCCTCTTCCAGCTTCTCCATCACCATCTTGGTCGGACGCACGCCCGTCATGTCTCCCCATGCATGCTCTTGTCCGGTCAGACCGGAAAGCATTCGGTACAATTTCCGGTTAATATAACGTTTCTGCTCTCTTTTATCCATCAGCCCCGCGATCTCTTCCTCGTATATTACAAATTTCGGATAGCAAAAACAAGAATCACCAGCGATTCTTATATGAATCAGTGATTCTTGCTCCGGATCCGATATCTGGCTGATTGACGCGTCAGGGAAAAAGGACTTTACGATATGATACATATCATAAGAAAAACGCTCATTCCGGCATTCAATCTGAATCATCTCTTCAGCCCTCTCTACACAAACGGATTATTTACCTTTTCATTGCCGATAGTCGTGGCTCCCATATGTCCGGGATAGACTACCGTCTCGTCAGGCAGAAGGAACAGCTTCTCCCGGATAGAACGTACCAGCGCAGAAGTACTGCTCGTCGCAAAATCCGTCCTTCCCACAGAACAGCAAAACAGCGTATCGCCGCTAAAAAGCGCTCCCTCTTCCTTCACATAATAACATACCCCGCCTGCGGTATGGCCCGGCGTATGGATTACCTGAAAATCATACCCGATCAGATGAAGTACATCCCCCTCGTGGATCACATCGCCGCCTGCATAGCTGTATCCGGCCGTGTAGACGGTAGATTCGTTCATCTCCGGGGTATGGAGAAGTTCCAGATCCTCTTCCTCCACATATACCGGAATATTGCCGCCGCACAGCTCCATCAATTTATCAATTCCCATGATATGGTCAAAATGTGCATGAGTCAGCAGCGCTGCTTTCACTGTAAGCCCCTCTGACTCAATATATTCTCTCATCCGTCGGGAAACATTTGCCGGATCCACAATAACCGCCTCATGCGTCTCCTCGTTAGAAACAATATAGCAGTTCGTACTGATAATTCCTGTCACAAACAACTCAACCTTCATCGTTACCTCCTATTGTCCATGCTTTTTGGACATCCAGGTATGCCCGTGGCATTACCTCCTATTGTCCATGCTTTATCCTACTGCCCGTTCTATATCCAATACGCCGTCCAACTGGCGCAGTTTTTCTATCACTTTGGCAAGCTCTTCCCTGCCGTGTACGATAAATCCTGCCTCAATGGTCGCCGTCCCCTGTTTACTTGTCCGAACGTTCATGGTCTTCACATCCATTCCCATCTCAGTGAGGATCCGCGACATATCCATCAAAAGCCCCTTTCTGTCGTAAGTGTACATCTTGATCTCCGCAAGATAGCTTCCGCTTCCTTCGCCCTCGGCAGGCTTCTCCCATTCTGCCGGAATAAGGCGCGCCCTCTCCGGTTCAGACAGATGGAGCATGTTGACGCAGTCCGTGCGGTGGATGGACATGCCTCGCCCGCGGGTGATAAATCCTACGATCTCATCGCCAGGCACCGGATTACAGCAGCGTGAAAAACGTACGGCCATATCGTCGATCCCTTTTACCACAACTCCGCTCTTAGATTTTGTAATATGGACCTTATTTCTTGCCGCCTCTGCGACTTTCTCAAGTACACTTTCGTCCGTCAGTTCCTTCTTGTGGTCCCTTCCGTATTCCTCCGCCAGACGGTTTATGACCTGGCCCTCTTTCAGGCCTCCATGCCCGATTGCAGCCAAAATCGAATCCCAGTCACGGAAACCATATTTTTCCTGGACGACCTGCATATACTTTGGTTTCATCAAATCCGAGAACACAAACCCTTTTGCCTTGCAGTATACGGCCAGCATCTCTTTTCCCCGGACAATATTTTCTTCTTTAAATTCTTTCTTGAACCATTGATTGATCTTATTCTTTGCCTGCGTACTTTTGACAATAC
>CAMNWW010000129.1 GCA_946566415.1 uncultured Lachnospiraceae bacterium
CCTGAATGATGCGAAATATTCTTTTAACTCCTATACGATGAATCAGGCGTCGCTTAAGTGCGGGGTAGAGGCGGTGAAGGATAAGGAATATTTTGAGGAAACGGTCCATAAAATTGTGGAGACGAGAAAGTGGGCGGCGGGAGAATTCTCCCGTCTTGGATTTAACTTCCCTGAACCGTCCGGGAATTTTATCTTTGTCTCACATCCGGATTATGACGCGGGAGAATTATTCAAGGTATTGCGGGAAAACGGTATTTACGTAAGGTTCTGGGACAGCGGGAGAATCCGTCAATATCTGCGGGTCACGATCGGGACGCGGGAAGAGATGGAGACTTTGTTTGCATTTCTTAAGCAATACATGGGACAATAGGAGGTACGCAGTAACATGACAGAGACTTTAGTGCAATGGTTTGTGACCAATCTGGGAGGGAAAGCTGCGAAGGAGCTGGTGATATTTATCATTTCCATGGTGCCGATACTGGAGCTAAGAGGGGGACTTTTGGCAGCGGGACCGGCATTCCTGGATATTCCGACATGGCGGGCGATTCCGATCTGCCTGGTTGGAAATCTGATACCGATCCCGTTTATCCTGCTTTTAATCCGCCCGATTTTCGCGTGGCTTCGTAAGACAAAATTATTCCGTCCTCTGGTGGAGAAATTGGAAAACAAAGCCATGAGTAAAAGTGGGAAGATAGAGAAATACGAGTTCTGGGGGCTGGTGCTCTTTGTAGGAATACCTCTTCCGGGAACAGGGGCGTGGACTGGCTCGCTGATCGCATCGCTCCTTGGGATTGATTGGAAAAAGGCGTTTCTTGCGGTTGTGGTAGGAGTGTGCATTGCATCCGTTATCATGTACTTTTTGTCCTATGTTCTGATCGGCGGGATTTTTGGATAAAAATTTACGAACAGACCCGTACCCTAAGGGGGATCCCCATCGATTCGGCAAGTTCCTGACAGGCCTTGATCTCCTCTTTTGTGATAATGTCTACTACGCTGAATTGAACAAAAGAGAAATGTTCTTTCGCTTTTTTGGCAAAATCCAGCATGACCGGGAATGCATCTTCATAGGACGGGCAGGTCACTTCCTGATACCTCCGGGCATCCGGGGCGTTAAGGCTGATGGAAACCGAATCAATGCAGGAAGCCATTTCTTCGACGATGGAAGCCTCATTAAAGCGTTCGCCCAGTCCGTTGGTATTGATCCGCAGACGGATCTGCGGATGCTTTTCTTTCATGTAACGGGCAGTCTGGATAAGAGCGTCGTAGGCGCAGGTTGGTTCGCCGTAACCGCAGAACACAGCCTCGGTATAGCCGTTGAAATCAAAGGCGTCGACGGCGGCTTTGATTTCTTCAAATGAAGGATTGTGATCATGCCATAGAGTATCGGCGTCTCCTACAGAGTCGGTTTCCTTGCGGATACAAAAGATACAGCTGCAGTTACAGCGGTTCGTAATGTTAAAATAAACATTTCCATGGTAAGTATAAATAATGTCGGACATAGTTTTTCCTTCTTTCATTCATTGAGTTAAATCATCTATTTGTGACAATATTTATGGTAATTTGTTAATTCCTGAGGTTTTAAATCCCATACGGTCCAAGGCAAAACCGAATACGAGGAAGAGAACGGCGCTTCCGCCTGACTGCGCCAGAGTTCCTACAAGAGAAGGAATCAGAGCCGCCCAAGTGCCGAATAAAAGCGCTTCGGCGATATAGTAACCGATGAAAGAAATCACTGCCGCGATAAATACGCCGATCACATTCTGAGGAACAATGATTTTATCTTTTTTACGAGTAAAAGGCAGGGCGATCAACATTTTGATGATAAAAGTCGCAGGAGCCCAGAGCGGCGCGGTAAAAAGGTCCGCAAACGCACCTCCGATGGCGCCCGCCGCCATAGCGTAAGGCATGGGAAGAATGGAGGCGGCAAGATAGATGAGGGCGTCGCCTACATGAACATAACCTCCGTTCACCCCGATAGGAATATGAAAAATCCATGCGGTAGTGACGCAGATAAGCGCGGCAAAGAGCGCGGTAGTCGTCATGTAAAATATCCTCTGATGAGAGGAATGGATAGAATCAGTTGTTTTTTTTGTCGTGTAAGATGCCATAATGATTTACCTCCATAATTGAATCGTCTATTTGTTGACAGGGAAAACCGAACCGTCTGTCCGGCGGCAGGTTCAAAGCAGCATCGACAGGTACGGTTCAAAGTTGATCCCGTCGTTTCTGGGAATATTTTCAGCGACGGTTTCCCTAAGCGCTGCGTCAAGAAAACGCACGGCTTTTTGAACGCCGTCCACAGCGGATTCACCGCGTACCATAGAGCCGCATACCACAGCGGACAAAAGATCGCCGGTTCCGGAATAGCTTCCGCCGTGAATCTCAGAGGAAACGGTCTTATACCCGCATTTGTCAATGACCAGGTTATAATATCTGGGCGAAGGATCCTCCTGGGATTGGTACATAATGCCGGTCACAATGAGGGTAGCAGGCCCCGCGTCAAGGAGTTGTTTCCCCATGCCGGCAATTTGTTCCAGATAGTTTTGGGAGTGGGAACATGCGGTAAGACTTCCGTAGTCTGTCCCGGTGAGCAGGCAGAACTCCGTCAGGTTAGGTGTGATCACATCAGCATGACGGACAAGAGTCCGCATCTTTTCTCCCAGCCTTGGGGTGTAGATGGAGTAGAGCTCCCCCATATCGCCCATGACCGGATCCACAAAGAGAAGAGTTCCATCCCGCCGGAAAACATCAATGAAACGCAGGATTTTTGCCACTTGATGTTCGCTGCCTAAAAAACCGGTGGAAACCGCATCCAGAGTGAGTCTCTGTTTTTTCCATTCTTCTGTGAAATAATCAATTTTTTCTGTATAGTCGTCATAATAATAACTGTCGTATCCAGTCTGGCATGTCAGCACCGCCGTAGGCAGGGGACAGGTCTGAACTCCCATGACGGATAGCACCGGGATTGCCGCTGTAAGGGAGCATTTTCCCAGACCGGAGAGATCGTTGATGACTGCCACTCGTTTTACCATGTAAAATTCCCTTTCCGAAAAGTTTTGAGTTTTAAGCTTGCATTTCAAAAACGTTTTTATTAGAATAAATTAAAAGTGTCGTTTAGAAAATACACAAAAATCAACTTTTTTAAGGGGTCAGTTTGGAGAGGGAGAGAATGCAGACAGAACTGAAAAATGAAGAGATTTCGAGATATATGCGGGTGTACAATTATTACCGGGACCTGATACTCAGTGAAAAACTAAAAGTGGGGACGAAACTGCCGTCTATCCGAAAAGGGGCCGCGGAATTTCAGATGAGCCGTACGACGATGGAGACGGCCTATATGCTTCTTGCCGCGGAGGGGTACATCATTTCCCGTCCCCAGAGCGGTTTTTATGTGACGGACATTGCCAAGAAACAGAATGCCGGTAAACGCCGGCAAATGCCTGGAATAAAAGGGCAGAAAAAGGAGCGGAGGATTGAATATGATTTTGCGGCTACCAGTGTAGACCGGGAGAGTTTTAAGTTTGATCTATGGAGGAGATATATGAAAAGCGCTCTCAGACAGGACGAACGTCTTCTGTCTTACGGGGAACCTCAAGGAGAGCAGGAATTCAGGGAAGTCCTTACCGGGTATCTGCGTGAAACGCGGAGTGTGGTGTGCTCTTTGGAGCAGATCGTCATAGGGGCGGGCGTCCAGAGTCTTCTTCATGTGCTCTGTCCGCTCCTCGACAGAAAAAAGAAGGTTGTTTTTGATAACCCTGATTTCCTTCACGGCAAAGTGATTTTTGAGGATTATGGATTTCGGATGGCGGATGATTACCGGGAAGCAGAGACCGGGACATACTACATTTCTCCTTCCCAGCTGACAAAGTGGGGCGGAGTGATGCCGACCGCCGACCGTCTCCGGCTCATCAGCGAAGGAGCCGAGAGGGGAGTTCTTATTATCGAGGACGACTATAACAGTGAATTCTGCTATTTTCAGAAACCGACGCCATCCCTTCAAGGGCTTGCAGGAGGAAAAGGCGTTGTATATCTGGGGACGTTTTCCAAGATGCTCCTTCCCTCGATACGAATGAGCTTTATGGTGCTGCCGCCGGAACTTCTGGCAGGCTATGAAAAGAAAAAAAACAGTTATAACCAGACGGCGTCCAAGGCGGAGCAGATCGCGATCACGCAGTTTATCCGGGACGGGCATTTGGCGGGGCAGATCCGGAAGTCACGGAAAATACATGCGGCGAAGGCGGAAAAGTTACTCCAGGCGGCAAGGGAGGTAATGGGCGAGGAGGCAGAGCTGGAAATCCGGGAGCCGGGATTTACTCTTCGGATGGATATCAGGACGACGATTTCTTCTAATGAGATCGCGCGCAGGGCTAAAGAGAAAGGGATTGCGGTTCTTGCGCTTCCTGACAAAAAAGCGCTCCCTGGAAGGGCGGCGCTTCTTCTTACATGTACGAATGTCTCAGCTTCGGATTATGGAAAAGCTATGAAACGGTTAAGAGAATGCTGGGAGTGACATCGAAGAGTCACTCCTAAAAGCGGCGTATTGTTTAAAACAGTTCGATACGCCCACACCGCAGAAAAATTATAGT
The DNA here is from genome assembly GCA_946566415.1 of uncultured Lachnospiraceae bacterium. Classification (GTDB taxonomy): domain Bacteria; phylum Bacillota; class Clostridia; order Lachnospirales; family Lachnospiraceae; genus Allocoprococcus. The sequence continues at coordinate 4,587 of CAMNWW010000129.1, forward strand.
GAAGTTACATCATTTGCGTCGTAAGTACGAGACGATTAGAATAAAGGCGGTGATAAATATCACAAAAGAACAAAAAGAACTAAAAATAAAGAATAAAATCATAATATAAAAAGAATATTCTTCAAAGTAGTGACAATATTCCCTTGCTTTGTACGCGATTATAAAAGAACGATAACAAATGGTAAAGACAGAAAATATCCTTTGTAATTATATATTTTTTGTGTATAATAGAGTATTGTTGCGAAAAGAAAAGAGATATAAGAGGGCAATACTATGGCAAAGAATATGACAGAAGGCAAACCGTTCAAATTAATCCTTACATTTATGATTCCCGTTCTATGCGGCGGGCTTTTTCAGAATTTTTATAATATTGCAGATTCTATGATCGTAGGACGGTTTCTCGGGGTGGACGCGCTTGCTTCAGTGGGGAGTACTACATATGTGAGTTTTTTTGTAGTCGGATGGATTCTTGGAATTACAAGCGGATTTTCAGTTTTGATTGCGCAGTCTTACGGAGCCGGAGATGAAAAGAGTCTGAAGCATTATATGGCGATGTCTGTGTATCTCTGCGTCTTTTTTGCGGTTGTGATGACTGTCGGACTCTTTTTTGTAAATGAAAGGATTCTAAGGGCAATTAATATACCCGAGGATATATTTGATATGACAAGAGGGTATATTGGAATTATATATGCTGGTCTGCCTGTTACGATTCTTTATAATATGCTTGCGGCGACCGCCAGGGCGTTAGGGGACAGTAAGACGCCCCTATATTTTCTGATTATATCGTCTCTTTTAAATATTGTGCTCGATATCCTGTTTGTAGCCGCGCTTCCGTTTGGAGTGCCCGGAGCTGCGCTCGCCACGGTAATTTCTCAGGGGGTATCCGCGGTTCTGTGTCTGATTTATGTGGGGAAGAAATATGAAATCATACGATTTGGAAGAGCTGACAGTAAATTTTGCATGGATAGTATATGGAAGCTTTTGAAAATGGGAGTGCCGATGGGGCTGCAGTTTTCGATCACGGCTTTGGGAGGTATGCTTGTACAGTCTTCCTTGAATACTTTGGGAGAGACTTATATTGCGTCATATACGGCGGCAAATAAGATTCAAAACGTAATAATGCAGGCCTATCCGTCGCTTGGAACCGCAATGGCCACATATGTAGGGCAGAACTATGGGGCCGGAAAGTATGAAAGAATCAAAAAAGGCGTGAGTACAAGTGTGTTGATTGCCGGAATATACAGCGTCATTATTATGATCGCTGCTTATTTCTTTTTGGCGCCTATGGTTCAGATATTTGCAGAGGACCCAACAGGGCGTCTCCAGGAGATAGCAAGAGAGATGCTGCACATCTGCTTATGGTTCTATTTCCCGTTAGGATTGATATTTATTTACAGAAATACACTTCAGGGGCTTGGAAACGGACTTGTTCCAATGCTTGGGGGAATATTTGAGCTGATTGCGAGAGCCGTGGCGGTTAAGATTTTATTTGAACCATTTCAGTTTGCAGGAATATGTATGACGGATCCGGCGGCGTGGATAAGCGCATTGATCCCGCTGATACCATACTATTATTGGTATATACATAGGAAATTGAAGGTGGAGCCGGGTGAAAGAAGGGTAGAGTGGGGGAATATAGGAGATAACAATAAGAACGTAAAGAACGTAATAAAGAAAAAGTTGGTGTAAAGTAACAGATTTACTGTTATAATACATAAATAAAGGGATATTTATTTGAAGGGAGTTGATGATTATGCCATTACAAGAGATTGAGGAAATGAAAAACTATTTTGTAGAACAGATTTTTCCTGTACAGATATATTTATTTGGTTCGTATGTGAATGGTACTTATACGGATAAAAGCGACTTGGATTTTTACATTATTGTTCAAGATAGTGTGTCCGACCTTC
>CAMNWW010000130.1 GCA_946566415.1 uncultured Lachnospiraceae bacterium
TTAATAAGTAGGTTGATATTTCTTGTGAGAGAGTCCGCAGCACAGATTTCATTGGACCGCCGAAGATGCAAACCGGGGAATTAAGCAGAGATTCAGTTTGATTTCGGGTGAAACTTTCAGGCAAAAGGAACAGGAAAGGGACTACTTTCTGAATCCAGATAATAATATCCGGGAAACAGAAGGGGCGACAAAGCATCAGTGTTTTGACGCCCCTTTTTTTAAAGCAGAGGAAAGGAAAACGGATATGAAGGGCGGTTTTGTGATTATCACAAATAATCCTCTGGTAGAGGAAAAACTTGGCAAAGAGCAGGAGGTCGAGTATGAAAAACTTTCTTTTGAAGAAACTCTTAAGAAAGTGCGCGATCGGATCTATTTGGGCCACAGACTTTTGACGCATCCGTTATCCGGCAGCGTCAAACCGAACGAGACGCCGTACAAATCTGTGATGGTTTCAAAACAGGCGGGAGCGTTGGATCTTAAATCGGCGGAGATCATAGAGAACGCAATTCATACGTGCGGGAAGTTCCAGTTCAAATCGGACCAATATAAGCCGGAAGTGTATAAAGATTTTCAGGTAGTCGACTGTACGTTGATCGAAAGTGCGATCCCGTCGGTAGAATATTGGTAGCAGCGGCTGTAAAAGTACGGAGGTACTTTCAGGCAATATAACAAAACATATTTAAGAAGGAGGGAATTTACAGTGAAATTAGAAGTTGGCCACATTTTCATCAAGGACATTCAGTTCGGAGCTGAGTCTAAAATCGAAGACGGAGTTCTTTATGTGTCTGAAGAAGCTGTAAAAGCGATCGTCCTTGAGGACGAGAAGATCAAAAGCGTAAAGCTTGACATTGCAAAACCGGGAGAGAGCGTTCGCATTACGCCGGTGAAGGATGTTATCGAACCGCGTGTAAAAGTGGAAGGAAGGGGAGGAATCTTCCCGGGGGTCATCGCTAAGGTCGATACAGTAGGAAGCGGCAAGACATATGCCTTGAAGGGAATGGCGGTTGTAACAGCAGGAAAAATTGTTGGTTTCCAGGAAGGTATCATTGATATGAGCGGTCCGGGAGCGGATTATACTCCGTTCTCTAAGCTGAATAACCTTGTAGTGGTTTGCGAGCCGATAGATGAGATTAAACAGCATGATTATGAGCAGGCTGTACGTTTTGCGGGATTCAGAGTTGCTGTTTACCTTGGAGAGCTTGCGCGCGAACTGACGCCGGACGAGACAAAAGTATATGAAACTTACGGCATCATGGAAGGAAAAGAAAAGTTCCCGAATCTTCCAAGAGTTGCTTATGTACAGATGCTCCAGAGCCAGGGGCTTCTTCACGATACTTATGTATACGGCGTTGACGCAAAGAAGACATTATCAACGATCATGAATCCGACTGAGGTGATGGACGGAGCGATCGTTTCGGGAAACTGTGTGTCTGCATGCGACAAGAACCCGACATATGTGCATGAGAATAATCCGGTCGTTCATGACTTGTTTGAGGAACATGGCAAGACGCTCAACTTTGTCTGCCAGATTCTGACGAACGAGAATGTATACCTTGCAGATAAGATGCGTTCTTCTGACTGGACAGCTAAAATGTGCCGCCTGCTTGACTTGGATGCAGTTATCGTATCACAGGAAGGCTTCGGTAATCCGGATACAGACCTTATCATGAACTGCAAGAAGATTGAGGCGGAAGGCGTTAAGACGGTTATCATTACAGACGAGTACGCGGGACGCGACGGAAAATCCCAGTCCCTTGCAGATGCTGATCCGGCTGCTGACGCGGTTATTACCGGCGGTAATGCAAACGAGGTCATCATTCTTCCAAAGATGGACAAGGTGATCGGTACTCTGGATTATGTAAACACGATCGCTGGAGGTAACGAACACTCTCTGCGTGAGGACGGAACGATCGAAGTAGAAATCCAGGCTATTACAGGTGCAACCAACGAGACCGGCTTTAACTGCCTGAGCGCACGATAGGAAGGGAGGACGAAATAACAATGAGCAAAATTAAAGTAGTACACTATATCAATCAGTTCTTCGCTAATATCGGCGGAGAGGAGAAAGCTGATTTCCCGGCAGAAATCCGCGTAGGCGAGGTTGTCGGACCAGGACTTGCACTTTCACAGAAATTCGGGGATGAAGCGGAGATCGTTGCAACGATCATTTGCGGAGATTCTTATTTTAACGAGAATCTTGATAAGGCAAAAGCAGACATCCTTGCTATGGTAAAAGAACACAAACCGGATGTTTTTGTTGCCGGACCTGCATTTAATGCTGGACGTTATGGGGTTGCATGTGGTACAATAGCAGATGCAGTACAGGAAGAATTAGGTATTCCTGCAGTGACTGGTATGTATGTAGAAAATCCGGGCGCTGATATGTTTAAGAATAAGGTTTATATGGTTTCTACAAAGAACAGCGCCGCAGGTATGAGAGATGCAGTCGGCAAGCTGGCTCCTCTCGCTCTTAAGCTTGCGAAAGGTGAGAAGATCGGGGCTTCCTGCCAGGAAGGGTATATGCCGAACGGCGTCCGCGTTAATTTCTTTGAGAAGGAACGCGGATCAAAGAGAGCTGTTAAGATGCTTCTTAAGAAACTGGCTGACAAGCCGTTCGAGACAGAGTATCCAATGCCTTCTTTCGACAGAGTGGATCCGAACCCGGCAGTTAAGGATCTGAGCAAAGCTACGATCGCACTTGTTACTTCCGGCGGTATTGTTCCGAAAGGAAATCCGGACCATATTGAAAGTTCCAATGCGTCTCACTATGGCGAATACGACATTGAGGGCGTTATGGATCTGACAGCCGAGACATACGAGACGGCTCACGGCGGATATGACCCTGTATATGCAAACGAAGATGCTGACCGTGTACTTCCGGTTGACGTTCTGCGCGAGATGGAGAAGAACGGCGTAATTGGAAAACTGCACAATAAGTTCTACACGACAGTTGGTAATGGTACGGCAGTTGCGTCTGCTAAGGCGTTTGCGGACGAATATGCACAGAAGCTGAAAGCAGACGGTGTGGATGCAGTTATCCTGACCTCTACATGAGGTACCTGTACACGTTGCGGTGCAACGATGGTTAAAGGTATCGAGGCTGCTGGAATTCCGGTAGTTCATATGTGTACGGTTACTCCGATTTCCATGACGGTTGGTGCGAACAGAATCGTTCCGACGATCGCAATTCCGCATCCGCTGGGCAATCCGGCTCTTACCAAGGAAGAAGAGTACGAGCTTCGTAAGGGATTGGTTGAAAAAGCGCTCAACGCTTTGACGACAGAAGTTGAAGGTCAAACGATCTTTGATAAATAAAATGTAAAAAAGGAGAATGACGTTATGGGTAAGATTTATGACGTAATTATCCTGGGTGCAGGACCGGCAGGCTTAGCTGCCGGTCTGTACGCGGGACGAAGCCGCCTTTCCACATTGATCGTGGAAAAAGGCAAGGATGGCGGACAGATCGCTATCACAGATGAGATTGAGAATTATCCCGGCCAGATCGTAGAGGGCGAGAGCGGTCCTTCACTCATCGCAAGAATGACAGAGCAGTGCGAAAAATTCGGTGTTGACCGTGTATCAGACACGATCACCAGTGTGCAGCTTGAAGGCGATGTAAAGAAACTTTGCAGTTCAAAGGCTGAATATGAGGGGAAGACCCTTATTATCGCGACGGGCGCATTCCCGAGACCGATCGGCTGCAAAGGCGAAAAAGAATTCCTTGGCAAGGGTGTTTCCTACTGTGCTACCTGTGACGCCAATTTCTTTGAAGATTTTGAAGTATATGTAGTAGGCGGAGGAGACGCTGCGGTAGAAGAAGCAATGTACTTGACAAAATTCGCAAGAAAAGTTACGATTATTCATAGACGTGACGAACTCAGAGCAGCAAAATCTATCCAGGAAAAAGCGTTCAAGAACGAGAAGCTTCATTTCATGTGGGATTCAGTCGTAGAAGAAGTCAGCGGAGACGGTATCCTTTCTGAGATGACTGTTAAGAACGTGAAGACAGGCGTACTCACCCACATTGTTGCGGATGAGGATGACGGCATGTTCGGCGTATTCGGATTCATTGGAAGAGTTCCGAACACGGACATCTTTGACGGAACAGCCCTGGAAGTGGAAAAAGGCTACATCCCGACAGATCAGGATATGCACACTAATATTCCGGGTGTATTTGCAGCCGGCGATGTCCGCGTGAAGAGCCTTCGTCAGGTTGTTACGGCAGCCGGCGACGGAGCAATCGCTGCAACTCAGTGCGAGAAATATTTAAACGAGCTTTAATTTTCAAATGATTTTTTATTAAAAGGAGGAACTTGACCAATGTTAGAAGTAGATAAGAATACATTTCAGACTGAAGTATTAGAAGCAGAGGGATACGTTTTCGTAGACTTCTTCGGCGACGGATGCGTGCCGTGCCAGGCTTTGATGCCGTTCGTACATGAGATGGCTGACAAGTATGGGGACAAGCTGAAATTCACTTCCCTCAACACAACGAAGGCACGCCGTCTTGCGATCGGACAGAAGATTTTAGGACTTCCGGTTATGGCAATCTATAAAGACGGGGAAAAAGTAGAAGAAGTTGTCAAAGACGACGCTACACAGGAAAGCATCGAGGCAATGATCAAAAAATATATCTAATCAAGCGTATAAGGCCCTAGGGCTTTTTACGGGAATGCCGTCAGGCATTTCTAAATAAATTTTATGAAATAAAATGAAGGGAAGGAGGAAAAACATCATGGCAATTTTAGAAGGTAAAAAAGTTGTAATTATTGGCGACCGTGATGGTGTTCCGGGACCGGCTATCGCAGAATGTGTTAAGACAGCCGGCGGAGAAGTTGTTTTTTCTTCAACAGAGTGTTTCGTCTGAACAAGCGCAGGCGCAATGGATCTGGAGAACCAGAAAAGGGTTAAGGAGTTTGCTGATGAATACGGCCCGGAGAACGTAGTAGTTATCGTAGGCGCCGCAGAAGGCGAAGCTGCAGGTCTTGCAGCAGAGACTGTAACAGCAGGAGACCCGACGTTTGCAGGTCCATTGACAGGAGTCCAGCTTGGACTTACGACATATCACGTATGTGAACCAGAATTGAAGGAAGAATTTGATGATGCAGTTTACGATGAGCAGGTGGGTATGATGGAAATGGTACTCGATGTTGACGATATCGTAAGCGAAATGTCATCTATCCGTGACGAATACTGTAAGTATTTATAGGATGCGGTTAAACATAAGACGCATCCGGAGCGGTTTCGGATCACAAAGAGTGGTGAGGTAAATACTTACCTCACCGCTTTTTAGTAACGGTTTTGTTTTTGGAGAAATCGAAAGAAAGGTGGACACTTGCGATGAACAGTGTAATTAAAGGAGCCAGCTATGTATTGGCGCACGCTCCGCAGATGGTGGTATATAACGGAACGACTCAGACGACAGAGCGGGTCGTTAATCCGGAATCAGAATATTTAAAAGAATTGGAGAGCCATCTTCGTTCTTATGAGGATTGTGTAAATTACTGGCCGAATCAGGTCTATATTGGAAACGCACATCCGGATGATCTTGCAAAGGTGGAATTCCCTTATTATGATAAAGTAAAAGAAGGCGCTGAAAGATATGGAAAATACGGCGAGATCATGCCGGAAGAAGAATTCATTCTTTTAGCACAGACCTGCGACATGTTTGAAGTCTTAAAACTTGACAAAGAGTTTGTAAGTGCCCATAAGGAAGCTCTTGCGGCGGATCCGATCATTTCTGAGGATATCATCGCGAGAGTAGAAGAAGGTATCGAACTTTCTGAGATTGAGCATTTTGTGAATGAAGAACATGCAGAAGGAATTTATCATGATGGAAAACTTGTAGGCTGTGTAAAGCGTGCGCATGATATTGATGTGAACCTTTCTGCACATGTTATGCATGAGAATATTATGAGCAAGGCAACAAGTGTCCTTGCGTTGTTATATGCTGTAAAGAATTCCGGTATCGAAAAGGGAGATATCGAGTATGTTATCGACTGCGCTGAGGAGGCCTGCGGCGATATGAACCAGAGAGGCGGCGGAAACTTTGCTAAAGCTGCTGCTGAAGTTGCAGGGCTTATGAATGCGACTGGCTCTGATTCCCGCGGTTTCTGTGCAGGACCGGCTCACGCTCTTATCGAGGCGGCGGCTCTTGTAAAATCCGGCGCTTATAAGTGTGTTGCTGTAACAGCAGGCGGTTGTACGGCGAAACTGGGTATGAACGGAAAAGACCATGTGAAGAAAGGTCTTCCGATTCTTGAGGACTGTCTGGGCGGATTCTGTGTTATTCTTGCAGAAAATGACGGAGTTAATCCGGAAATGAACCTGGATATCCTGGGACGCCATACAGTAGGGACAGGAAGCGCTCCGCAGAACGTTATCGGAAGCCTTGTCGCTGATCCGCTCGAGAGAGCAGGACTTA
>CAMNWW010000131.1 GCA_946566415.1 uncultured Lachnospiraceae bacterium
CTTTTTGGAAAAATCTTCTTCAAACTTCAGATCCCGGTTCGTAATGATACCGACCAGCTTTTTTCCCTCTGTGATAGGAACTCCTGAAATCCGGAACTTTCCCATCAACTCATTGGCATCGGCCAGCGTATGCTCTGGCGACAGGTAAAACGGATCCGTGATTACCCCATTCTCCGACCGCTTTACCTTGTCCACTTCTTCAGCCTGCTCTTCGATCGACATATTCTTATGGATGATACCAATACCACCCTGGCGCGCCATAGCGATGGCCATTCTATGTTCCGTAACCGTATCCATCCCGGCGCTCATCATTGGTATATTCAACCTGATCGTCTTCGTCAGATCCGTCGATAAGTCGACCTGGTTCGGAATCACCTCTGAATATCCCGGCACCAAAAGGACGTCATCGAACGTAATGCCTTCTCCAATAATCTTTCCCATGATTTTTCCTCTCTTTCTCGTCTGCGATGATATGTTTTATCTGCTATCTTACAATACAATCCTTTCACATGTCAACACTTTATTCTCTGTTAACGATGAAGCCTGTTAACGAACCACTTTTCGGGGCGCCATCATTCTCATTCCCTCCAGGATCGTCTCGTTAGGTTCAAAAGCGATCTTCTGTTTGTCCCCTTTCTGCGCAATTATCATCTCATATACTTTTGCATTTGGGTTTCCTGACCCAAAATTCTTCGCCTTAATCCCCTGGTAAGGACGCAGTTCCGGAGCTCCTGCCGGCGCGATGACCTCCATCTCGCTGAGTTCCATCGAAAATATCCTTTTCCTGCGGGTCTTTGCCATGATCTTATCGATATCCAGATTTCCGTTCACATACAGATATTCATACTCCAAATCCATATTGTGGAACAAATATACATCAAGACAGATCAGAAGAGCCGTTATAATGATCCCGAAAGGTATCATCATGACAGCGACGACAGACAGCACTGTTACCAGGATCAAAAGGATCTTGATCAGCATGGCGCTCGCCGGTGCTTTTCTTTTTACCAATTGTTCTGTGTAATAATCACTCATCATTTACCTCCAAAGTCTTTTGTGTATTTCAATTATTGTAACACTTTTATAGCAAAAAGAAAACTCCTCTTAAGAGGAGTTTTCAAAAAATTCATAACAGTTCAGCTCGCGCCTATATTCATTCAGTTCACTCGCGCCTATTCGCAAAGACGCCTAACGGCGTTTTTCCGCTGCTTCGCAGCTAACTTTGCTCATAGACAGGCGCTCCCTCCGTCAGCTCATGAGGACAACTCCTCATGCAAGCATGAATTTGTCCTCATATCGCCGACGTGTGAACTGTAAAACTACATCATTCCCATTCCGGGATTACCTGCCGGCATTGCCGGTGTTTCTTCTTTGATATTTGCCACAACAGACTCTGTGGTAAGAAGAGTGGACGCTACGCTTGTCGCGTTCTGGAGCGCGCTTCTTGTCACCTTCGTTGGATCAAGGATTCCTGCGCCCACCATATCTACATATTCTTCTTTATAAGCGTCGTAGCCGACGCCCGGCTCAGACTCTCTTACTTTATTGATAATGACGGATGCTTCCAGACCAGCATTTGCCACGATGTAATACATCGGGGACTCAAGGGCCTTAAGGACAACGGATGCCCCTGTCTTTTCATCGCCTTCCAAACCTTCTGCAAGCTTTGCGACCTCTTTTGCCGCATGGATATAAGCTGAGCCGCCGCCTGCAACGATTCCTTCTTCCACTGCCGCCCTTGTCGCTGCAAGTGCGTCTTCCATACGAAGCTTCGCTTCTTTCATCTCTGTCTCTGTCGCCGCTCCTACACGGATCACTGCAACACCGCCTGCCAGCTTCGCAAGTCTCTCCTGAAGTTTCTCTTTGTCAAAATCAGAAGTAGTCTCTTCAATCTGGCTTTTGATCTGGCCGATTCTTGCGTCAATAGCCGCCTTCTCGCCTGCCCCGTCGACAATTACCGTATTTTCCTTCTGAACCTTTACAGACTTCGCACGTCCAAGTTCATTCATCGTAACATCTTTAAGGTCGTATCCCAATTCCTCGGAGATCACTTGTCCGCCTGTCAGGATCGCGATATCCTGAAGCATCTCTTTTCTCCTGTCTCCATATCCCGGAGCCTTTACAGCAACAACATTGAATGTTCCGCGCAATTTATTAACGATCAGAGTCGTAAGCGCCTCGCCTTCGATATCTTCAGCGATAATCAGAAGTTTTGCACCGGACTGTACGATCTGCTCCAAGAGCGGAAGGATATCCTGAATATTAGAAATCTTCTTGTCTGTGATCAGGATATATGGATCTTCCAGATTTGCTTCCATCTTCTCCATATCTGTACACATATATGCGGAAACATAACCGCGGTCAAACTGCATACCTTCTACCAGGTCAAGCTCGGTCTTCATGGTCTTGGACTCTTCAATGGTGATAACACCGTCGTTAGAGACTTTATCCATCGCGTCTGCGACCATCTCGCCTACGTTGTCGTCGCTTGCGGAAATCGCAGCGACTCTTGCGATCTGTTCTTTGCCAGTTACCTTGCTGCTCATCTTCTGAATCGACTCAACAGCCAGGTCTGTCGCTTTCTTCATGCCCTTACGCAAAACGATCGGGTTCGCGCCTGCCGCCAAGTTCTTCATTCCCTCATGTACCATTGCCTGTGCAAGCACTGTCGCGGTTGTTGTTCCATCTCCCGCTACATCGTTCGTCTTGGATGCGACTTCACGGATAAGCTGTGCGCCCATATTCTCAAACGCGTCCTCAAGCTCAATCTCTTTCGCGATCGTCACACCGTCGTTCGTGATGAGCGGAGCTCCGAAAGATTTGTCAAGAACTACGTTTCTTCCCTTAGGTCCAAGCGTTACTCTTACTGTGTCTGCAAGCTGGTTTACACCTGATTCCAATGCTGCTCTGGCTTCTGCGCCGTATTTGATTTCCTTTGCCATTTTAATCACTCCTATATTATTAATATGATATTGCGTTCAAACTTCCTAAATTAAACTTCTCTGCAGCCGTCTTTCTATTTAATAACAGCCAGGATATCGTTCTGCTTTACAATGATATATTCTTCGTCGTCCAGTTCTACTTCTGTTCCTGAATACTTGGAATAGATAACCTGATCTCCTGTCTTTACATGCATCGTCACTTCTTTTCCGTCGACCATTCCACCGGGTCCCACGGCAACTACCTCCGCCTGCTGCGGTTTCTCCTTGGACTGGCCCGGAAGCACGATCCCAGACTTTGTAGTCTCTTCTGCAACTAACTGTTTCAATACAACTCTGTCACCTAATGGTTCTAATCTCATGATAATTCCTCCTTAATTCTATTTTTGTTAGCACTCATTAAATTCGAGTGCTAAAAACTGTCTAGATATAAAATATCACTGCCATCCGTATTTGTCAACACAGGATTTTCAATTTTATAATTACTTTATATTTATTTCATAAAATCCATTCATCACCTGAAGAATCAATATAATTCCCGCCCTATTTATATACCTTTCAGTTATGATACCGTTACAGACGGCTTCCCCGGCCATCCCCTGGATTCGGCATTCGTAGACTGCGTCCAGTGATATATCGGTTACTTTTCCCGTATTCATCAGCAAATGGACCTGTTCAAGATCTTTCTGGTACTCGATGACCGTACACTGATATTCTGTTTCGTCCAGCTCTTTATCATCTTTAAAATACTGGAGCATGGAAATCGCCGCTTTCTCTCCGTCATACATCTATTTTTCTCCTTTCTTCTCAGGTCTTGCCGAGTATACTGCCCCGTAAAGAAGGGTATCAGAATCTCTGACACCCTTTCTTTAGTTATTTCATTCTTTCTTTTTTCATTTGTTCTAATTCTTTAAATACGTAATCGTTCACGACTTTGATGTAGGTTCCTTTCATCCCGGATGAACGGGACTCGATCACTCCGGCGCTTTCAAATTTCCTCAATGCGTTCACGATCACAGATCGTGTGATGCCGACACGGTCGGCGATCTTGCTTGCCACCAGGATTCCTTCTACACCGTCCAGTTCCTCAAAGATATGGATGATCGCCTCCAGCTCGGAGAACGATAATGTGCTGATCGCCGACTGGACGATCTGCTCTTTACGCATCTCTTCCGCGCTTTCTTCATTGACGGAACGTAACATCTCAAGCCCCACTACCGTTGTCCCGTACTCGCTCAGAATGATGTCGTCGATCTCATAATCAGAACTCATCTTGTAGATGAACAGCGTTCCCAGACGCTCTCCCGCAATATCAATCGGTGTAATGATCGCCTGATAGCCCTTCACCAGCTCCGGAGTGAATCCCAGTGTCTGAAGATTCACATTCTCTTTTGTGGAAAGGATTCCCAGAAGTCTTTCGTTCAACAGCTCGTCAATGTGGACCCCCACTTCTCCGCCGATCAGTTCCCGGATTTCGGGAACTCCTTCACAGATACCTACTCCAAGTACTTTCCCTTTTTTACTGACCACCAATACATTGGACAGTAAAATCTCAGTCAACACCTCGCAGATATCATTAAATACAACTTTGCTGGAGCTGTTATTGTGAAGCAATTTGTTGATTTTTCTTGTCTTATCCAATAATTGTACGCTCATCTCTGCCTCCATCAGATTTTTTGCTTGATTTTTTCCTGCCCCGGATTCGCAGGGTATTGTTTCAATTATTCGTACAAATTGAAAAAAAATCTATATATAAGTATGCTATCATACAATTCCCAAGAACTCAACGAATTTCCTAATTTTTTTCTTATTTTATTTATTTTTAATTTTTTCCTGGCTTTTTACATACCCGCACTGCGCGTCGCTGCATACCAGACGGTTTCCTTTCTCCACCATAAAGCTTCCGCATTTCGGACATTTTTCTGCAGAAGGCTTCTGCCATGACATGAAATCACACTCAGGATTGTCCTCGCATCCAAAATAACGTCTGCCCTTTTTTGTCTTGCGGATGACCACCGCTTTCCCGCACTTTGGACAGACCACACCGATTTTTTCCAGATACGGCTTGGTATTCTTACACTCCGGGAATCCCGGGCAGGCAAGGAATTTTCCATGCGGTCCGTACTTCACAACCATATTCCTTCCGCACTCTTCACAGATCACATCGGTCACTTCATCCTCTATCTTGACCGTTTCCAATTCCTGCTCGGCCCTTTCCACTGCCTCCTCAAAATCCGGATAGAAATTGCTGATGACCGACTTCCACTCTACTTTTCCTTCGGCGATCATATCTAAAAGCCCTTCCATATAGGCTGTAAAATTCGCATCCACAATACTTTCAAAAGACTGGAGCATCATATGATTTACCACTTCCCCCAGCTCGGTAATGTATAGGTTCTTGTTCTCTTTCGCTACATATCTCCTGGCAATGATTGTAGAAATCGTAGGCGCGTAGGTGCTCGGCCGTCCGATTCCAAGTTCCTCAAGCGCCTTGACAAGCGCCGCCTCTGTATAATGCGCCGGCGGCTGTGTAAAATGCTGCTTATAATTATATGATGCTTCTGTGATCCTGGAATTTTTGTCCAAGCTCCCCAATATCCGGCTGCCGTTCTCCTTCTCCTCATCGGCATCCGTATACACCAGACGGAAGCCCTCAAATACGATCCGTGACGCAGAGGCTGTGAACAAATAGTCCCCTGCACTGATCTTCGCAGACGTCGTCTCATATCTTGCCGGCTGCATACGGCTCGCTACAAATCGTTTCCAGATAAGCTGGTACAGGCGGAACTGATCCCTCGTAAGCGACTCTTTTACCGCAGCAGGCGTCCGGGTCACATCAGACGGACGGATTGCCTCGTGCGCGTCCTGGACGTTCCGGTTCTCAAGTCTTGTCTCCGTCTTCTGCCCTGATACAAACTCTTCTCCATATACCTTGCCGATATATTCTCTGACACTTTTATCCGCTTCTTCGGAAATCCTGGTCGAATCCGTACGAAGATACGTGATAAGGCCTACTGTCCCATTTCCTTTGATATCAATTCCCTCGTATAGCTGCTGTGCGATCCGCATTGTCTTGGATGTAGCAAAATTCAGCGCCTTGGACGCCTCCTGCTGCAACGTGCTGGTGGTAAAAGGAAGCGGCGCTTTTTTACTTCGCTCCCCCTTCTTTACATCTTCCACCCGGCAGTCTCTGCCTTCCACCGAACTCAGAATATGATCGATTTCTTCTTTACTTTTAATCGTAATTTTCTGCTCTTTTGTGCCATAAAATTTCGCTGTCAGCGGTTTTTTCTCACCCTCTGCCAGAAACTCGGCGTCCAGCGTCCAGTATTCCTCCGGTATAAAAGAATTAATCTCCTCTTCTCTGTCCGCAATAATACGCAGAGCCACAGACTGGACACGGCCCGCGCTGAGCCCTCTTTTTACCTTTGCCCAAAGAATCGGGCTGATCTTATACCCTACGATCCTGTCCAG
>CAMNWW010000132.1 GCA_946566415.1 uncultured Lachnospiraceae bacterium
ATTCCGTGGTCGATGGCGTTGCGGACAATATGCATCAGCGGGTCGCCGATACCATCCACAATTGTCTTGTCCACTTCGGTATTCTCACCGATGATGGTAAGACGTACATCTCTGTTAAGGTTCTGTTTCATATCACGCACGATACGGTTCATCTTCTGGAAGACGCCGGATACCGATACCATCCGCAGTGACATAGCGATATCCTGAAGATCGTCTGTCAGCTTACGGAGCTGGCGCGCGGATTTATTAAAGTTGTCGAGGTTCAGTCCCTGGAGGTCCGGAGAGGAAGTAACCATTGATTCTGTGATAACAATCTCTCCTACAAGTGCCATCAAGGCGTCGAGCTTCGACAGGTTGACACTGATCAAGTCCTGTTTGACAGCGCCGTGAGAAGCAGCGTCTTTCTTTTTGGCGGGAGCAACGTCTGATTTGCTCTTCGCGGGAGCGGAAACCGCCGGTGAAGCAGTATTCTTTTCTGCACTTACAGCTTTCTCTTCCGGTCCGTTCTCTTCCGGGGCAGGAGCTTCCTGATTCTCCATCATCTCATAGGAACGGATATTCTGAGCGTTGCCGACTACGGTAGCACCTTTTTCCAGCTCATCTTCTGTATGGAAACCGATGTAAAAGCCGTCTTCAATAATCTTTTCGGCGCTGTCCGGATTGCTGTCTATATCATCCGGATAATAAGTAAAGTTAAGCTCTCTTTCCTGAAGAGCATTCACGATCATAAATGCACGCAGATTCTCCATGCCGCATCCGTCTTCAAAATAAACGTGAATAAAATAGGGAACATCCCCTGCCGAAACAGGAATAGCCGCCGCCTTCGCGCCGTCAGAAGGAGCCTCGGCATTGCCGCCGGATTTAGTGTCGGCAGCATCCTCGGATTCTCCTGAAATCTTTTTCAGCAGTCCGTTAATTTCCCCGACAAAACTGTCGATATTAGTTTCGAGCGGTTCGTTGTTCTCAACCTTTTCAATCTCTGAACGAAGTTTGTCCGTTGATTTGAACATGAGGTTAAAAAGTTCGCTCTTATGAGTCTGATCCAGAGAATCAATGCCGTTTTCGCGAATATAGAAGAAAAGATCCTCTATATGATGGGCAATCTCCATAAGACCGTTGAATTCGAGCATTGCAGAAGACCCTTTGATTGTGTGCATACTGCGGAAGATTTCGTTAACGTCATCCTCAGAAAAGTCCCCAATCTTTTCAGCGTTAATCAGGAGTTCGTCCAACCCGTCAAGCAGGGAATTGGTTTCAAAGAGATAAGTCTCTAACAAGCTTTCCATAGAAGCATCCATAGTGTTCGCACCACCTTATCTTATTAATAAATTTATCTTAAAATATTGCCAACAGAGAGTTAGATGTGTTACTCTAATGTCAACACATTTTATAAACGTATATATCGACCCAAAATCGAAAAAATTAATAGAAAAATAGTAGTAGGTGAAAAAATGTCTAATATTTTGAGAGTCACGACTCCCATGGCGGGGAATTATGACAATATGTCGCAGCCGAGAGCTGATATGCAAAATCGCGAAGATCCGCGTATCCAGGGACCGGTCAATCCGAATAAAGTTGTCCGGGCGGATGCAAGGAGTGATTCGGCTGCTGAAGAGCAGAATGTAGGACTCAAATTCCAGTACCAGTCCAATTTCGAAGGGTTTATCTCCCAGATGAAATCGCAGGGCGTGATGACAGAGGAATTTGCTACGGTCTTTTTTGAACAGTTAAGCAATCAAGTAAAGGCTGGAATGAGTGAAGGGTCAGCGCAGGAGATCGCGCAGTTCCTTGAGATGATCCAGGTGGAACCGGAGAATATGCTTGCATTTTTAAAAGAACAAGGGGATGCTGCGATTCGTTTTCAGGGGGCTTTTTTCTCGCTTTTGCGCCAGGCCATGAATGATACGAAGAATGTGGAGCTCCGGGCAGGGATACTGGATTTCATGAAGCGCTATACGGATATGGCGGAAGGAAAGCATATATTGCGGGAGATTGAGCAGACCATAAAGGAATTAAAGAACGGGATGCTGCAGAGCGGACGGGAAAAGATGGAGGAGATGGAGCAGCAGCTTAAATTCGGAGGCAATGCCGGGCCGGGCAGCACACAGGAGAATGCTGCGCTTATCAAGGGTAAGATGCTGCCATATCTTAATAAATATATCGGCGGTACCCATGACAGGGGAAGTGTCCGTGAAGGGGCTGCGTTTCTGGCGGCTCTTACGGCGCGCTATGAGAACGGTGATGCGGCAAGAGTCCTGGAACGGTTTGAACAGTTGATGGAGTATTCTGCTATGCAGAAGTATTTTAAAGGCTTCGAGACTCAGAGTCTTCTGAAGGTTTTAGAGTCTGCTGATTTTGAGAAGACGATCGGAAAAAATAAGTGGATGAAGGGATTTGTCTCGATGATCCAAAACGGGATGCAGCAGGGGGCGAATCTGGAACAAAAGCAGGTATTCCGTAATATGATGACCTCGATCCTGCTCAATGAGAGTGTGTATATGCCGGTTTTACATATGATGCTGCCTATGCAAGTGAATGATAATCTGACATTTGCGGAGATGTGGGTGGATCCGGATGCCGGGAAAACCTCTGGCGGGAATGAAAAGGAGCGTATCATACAGGGGCTTGTGAAGTTTGACATTCAGGACGTAGGTTTTTTCGATCTTTTTTTTGTGTATCAGGACAAGAAGGTGAATATGCAGCTTAATTATCCTGACAGTCTGAAAGATAAGGAAAAGGAAATCCGGAACAAGGTTGCGGAGGCCCTGGCAGAAAACGGGCTTACGGGGCGGGAGCTGTTCTTTGGGAGCAGTAAAGATTCTATAGCAATTTCGGAAGCATTTCCGCAGATATTTGAAAGGAAGAATTCGATCAATGTCAAAATTTAACGATGTGCTGAATAAAAAAGCGGTTGCCCTGTCCTATGATGAGAACAAAAATGCGGCACCGATCATTGTGGCTTCGGGTATGGGTTATGTGGCGGAAAAGATGGTTGAGGTGGCAAGAGAGTCCGGAGTTCCGATCTATGAGGACAATTCTCTTGCTACGATGTTGACGCAGCTTAATCTGGGGGCGGAGATCCCGACGGAATTATACCAGGCGATCATAGATATCTATGTCTATTTCCTGAAGTATGTTCCGGGGAAAAAGAATGAAGAACAATCGGAAAAAGAAGCGGAGAGTGAAAGCGGCGAATCCGCAGAATACCCGGCAGAAGAAAATGAGGCGGAAACAAAAGAATCTCCTGCCCCATAACAGGGCAAGAGATACGAGTGCTAATCAAGAGAAGAGATCCATCTTCGATGAATCAGGTCCTGCCGAAATACATAGTTGCGTATCTGGGATTCGGCACGGGACGGAAGGTGTGTAAAACGGCATCCATACCCGATAAGCTCAGTATCCTTTATGGCAGAACCGATGATCTTGCGGAGATGACGATGCTCCTGTATGCGTAGGATCTCTACATGGAGAGTGATGGAAGGAAGGTCTGGATGGAAAAAATTGAAATCCACAGTGTCTCCTTCGCGAAACTGCTGATGGCTTGTAAAAAAGATTCCTCCTGCGCTGATGTTCCATATAGTAGCGGCGATATCAGATGACGTCTTGCCCTGTATCTTTGCAGTAAGAGTGACAGGTATATTGACGGATACTTTAATGTCGTTGCGCCGCTGCATTACAGAAAGCTGCTCGATGGCAGTACAGCGGGTGAAGAGAAGATCAGTGGTGGCGGTGCGCATAGATTTCTGGAATTCGGTGAGTTCGCAGGAATATGTAACCAGTCCTTTTGAGGAATCAAAAAAAGTAACGTGGGCTTCTGTGAGCAATACATTGGTATTAAATTTGTTTACAGTAAGGATGGCTGAGTCTTCTTCGATATGGGATACAGCGGCATCACACAGATAAACATCGTCTGTTGTATAGATGGCTGCTTGTTTACATTCTGTCAGAAACATGGTCATTGCCCCTTTCAAATATATGTGATATTCTAATATCATACCGTGTAAATTTAGAAAATACAAGAATATTTAACTAGAAATATTAATAAATTCAAAAAATATAGAATGTGGAGGTTAAGAGTATGGACATAAGTCAGTTATATCAGCTCCTGGGAATGTATTCCGGGGTTGGAAACAGTTATGGGCTGTATGGGAACTACGGAAATTACAATAATTACGGGAATTATAATAATTATGGACAGAATACCTTCAGCCAGGTGTTGAAAAACACGGCGGTCAGCACTGCCGGAGGCATCTCCACTCCGATGGATGATATTTTTGAGGAGGCGTCGAGAGAGACGGGAGTAGACATCCGTTTGCTGAAAGCCGTGGGGAAGGCGGAGTCGAATTTCCGGGCATCTGCTACGTCCCGTTGCGGCGCGATGGGCGTTATGCAGCTCATGCCGGGGACGGCGAAAAGTCTTGGAGTAACAGACGCATACGATGCAAGGCAGAACATCATGGCGGGTTCGAAGTATTTGGCAAAGCTGCTTGACAAGTATGATGGGGATACAAAGCTGGCGCTTGCCGCTTATAATGCCGGAAGCGGCAATGTTGCCAAATATGGGGGCATTCCTCCGTTTAAAGAAACGCAGAACTATGTCAAGCGCGTGCTTGAGTATGCCGGAGAGGATTTTAACACCAATCAAACGGTACAGATATCTGCGCCGGAAAGCACTCAGGAACAGGCGGGAACGGCTGGGCTGGCTTACAATTCGGAGTACGGAGATGTATATAAGATGATGGTGCAGATGATGCAGCTTCAGATGCAGCAAAAATTGCAGAGTATTCTCGATTTTGGAGAGAATGACAGCGGAAATGAAAGCAGTTTTTTGTAGAAGATTTAACGATTTAAATTGATGTAGAAAAATGATAAAAAATGTGTGAAAATATATGGAAGAAGTGTGCTTAAGGTTGACAGATAAAAAAAGAAGTAGTACACTTTATTAGTGTATTTTTCGCTTTCTATGGGCATTTGAAGTGTTTTTTAAACAGCATTTAATAGGTAGAAATTAAGATAAGGAATGGTGAAAGATGAATCATATTTTTGGAAATGGTATTCTTGTTTCAGAAAAGTCGCTTGATTTTTTATGGAAAAAACAGTCAGTCACGGCGGGGAATCTTACGAATGTTGATACACCTGGATATAAGGCGAAGTATGTAACATTTGAAGATATGTACCGTGCGAAGCTTAAAGGAGCATCGGGGGATAAGGAACGCATTAGACAGGCGGCTGACTCTGCGGTGTGGCTTGTGGAAGAGTCGGATACGGAGACGGCCCGTATGGATGGCAATAATGTGGTTGCAGATGCAGAGATGACGGAACTTACCAGAGCGGCTCTGCAATATCAGTATGCGATTCAGTCTGTAAACGGAGAGATATCGAGGTTATCTTCGGCGATTAAAGGATAATAACATATTTTAAGGAGGAGAGAAAATATGGCGACAGAATTCATTACACCGATTCAACCGTTAAAGTTTGGAGTCGGTGGGATTACAGCGGATAAGAGTTCGATCATAGAGGAAGGAACGGCCCTGTTTAAGGACGTTTTTTCGGATGCTATCCAGAACGTGAAGGATACCCAGAAGAACCTGGAAGACAAACAGTACCTTTTGGCGACGGGTCAGATTGATGATGCACATACGGTTCCGATAGCGGCGGCAGAGGCACAGTTATCAGTGGATCTGCTCGTACAGCTCCGCAATAAGGCGGTAGAGGCGTATAACGAGCTGATGCGTATCTCTTTGTAATATTAATAGATTATAGATGGGACAGACTGACCAATGAAAGAAAAGCTGAATACAGTAAAAGAATATCTTATGAACCTGAGCAGGAAGACGAAGATAATAGCCATCGCTGTACTTGCGGCTATCGTTGCCGGGGCCATTGTGATTGCATTGGTGCTGAATCACAAGGATTATGTGACGCTGTTTACGAATGTGACGGAGGAAGAGACAACGCAGATTCTTGCAAAGCTGCAGGAGATGAATGTCGAGTATACTTCCGACGGTTCAGGGAATATAAAAGTTCCGGTGGATGTGGCGGATACGACCCGCGCACAGCTTGCACAGGAAGGTTATCCAAAGAGTGGATTTACATATGACGTTTTTACAGATAATGCTGGTGGTATGACCACTGACATGGAAAAACAGACTTACAAGTTATATGAGCTGCAGAACCGTATCGGGGCGACCGTACGGCTTTTTGACGGTGTGAAGGACGCGAAAGTGACGATTGCTCTCGGAGAGGAGAGTAAATATGTGCTGACAGACGCGGAGGAAGCTGCCAATGGACCCAGTGCATCGGTAGTCGTCATGATGGAGAATAACGGTTCGCCGACTTCCAAGCAGGCAGTAGGAATCCAGAGGCTGGTGGCGCAAAGCGTTCCGAACATGAAGCTTGAGAACGTGAC
>CAMNWW010000133.1 GCA_946566415.1 uncultured Lachnospiraceae bacterium
ATCCGGGGTGAATACGGCGATGGCGCGCAGAGAAAGTCTCTGTTGGGGAAACGGTATGAGGAGGTACAAAAGGAAGTAAACCAAAAGCTCACCGGCGCTGCATCTTCCCAGGCGCAGTATTATACGATAAAGGCTGGCGATACTCTCTCGGGCATCGCAAAGAAATATGGTACGACAAGCGCGAAACTGGCGCAGCTAAACGGAATACGAGATACAAATAAAATTTACGCCGGTACCAAAATACGGATAAAATAGATAGAATAATACAGAATACAGTAGGAGGAAAAAGCGATGATGCTGGAGAAAAAAACAACAGAGTTTCTGGAAGAACTCTCATCAGGGGCGGCGGTGCCCGGGGGAGGAGGCGCCTCGGCAGCGGTGGGCGCGTTCGCGGCGGCGCTGGGAATGATGGTCACGAATCTGACCATCGGGAAGAAAAAATATGCGGATGTAGAAGAGGAGGTCAGGAAGATCCGGGATGAACTTGCAGCGCTGCAGGATGACCTGGTACTTCTGACAGACCGGGATGCGGCGGCGTTTGAACCGCTGTCGAAGGCCTACGGACTTCCCAAGGAAACTGAGGAACAAAGAGAGGAAAAAGAACGCATTATGGAGCAGGCGCTCCTTACGGCCAGCGAAGTGCCGATGAAGATCATGGAGACGACGCTTAAAGTGATGCATCAGCTCAGGATTTTGGGCGAGAAAGGAAGCCGTCTGGCAGTGAGCGACGTAGGAGTAGGACTGCTTTTTGCCCAGGCGGCGCTGGAAGGAGCATCCCTTAATGTGTTCATTAATACAAAGATGATGAAGAATAGGAAGCAGGCAGATGAGATGAACGCACGGACGGAAGAGATGATAGAGAAGGGACGCAGGCTGAAAGAAGAAGCGTATGCAGGCGTAATGGAAAAAATTAAGTAGAGTACCGAAAGAGGAGGCGATAGGATATGACAACCCTTATGATGGGAAATGATGTGGCGAAAGCTATGAAGGAAAGTCTCGTTCAGGAAGTGGAGGCGCTGAAGGCAAAGGGGATTACCCCATGCCTTGCGGTCATCCGGGTGGGAGAAAGACCCGACGATCTGGCCTATGAGCGGGGAGCCAAAAAAAGGATGGAGCTTGTGGGGATCGAATGCAGGGCGATAGAGCTTCCTGAGGACATTTCCCAGAAAGAGCTGGAAGAGGAGATACAAAAAGCAAACGATGATACAACGATTCATGGGATACTGATGTTCTCACCGCTTCCAGAGACACTCAATGAGGAAAAAGTGCGGTCGATGATCCATCCGTTTAAGGATGTGGACGGTATGAATCCGGTCAATGCGGCAAAGGTATTTTCCGGGGATCCGTCTGGGTTTGCCCCATGTACTCCAAAAGCAGTGCTTACTATGCTGGATTACTACGGTATAGAGCTGGAAGGAAAACGTGTGGTTGTCATAGGAAGGAGTAAGGTGGTCGGAAGACCTCTTGCCATGCTTCTTTTGGCTAGGAACGCGACTGTTACGATCTGCCATACCCGTACAAAGGAATTGGAAAAGACATGCAGGCAGGCCGAGATCCTTGTCGCGGCGGCAGGGAAGGCGAGGATGGTCACCAAAGATATGATAGGAGAGTCGGCAGTAGTGGTAGATGTGGGCATCAATGTAGACGCGGACGGAAATCTCTGCGGGGACGTGGATTTTGAGGAAGCGAAGCAGAAAGCCTCTTACATCAGCCCGGTGCCGAAAGGCGTGGGAAGCGTGACAACCTCTGTTCTGGCGGAACATGTTGTACGCGGTGCAAAATATTTCCACCTGTGCGGTTGCGATTCACAGCAGGTTTTGCGAATTTTGTAGGGTGTGCTGCCGTGAATCGCAATTTCGCAGAAAGAAAGGGACGGCACAGCCGCCCCTTTACCTATTCGACATTCCTGACAGGGATTTCCTTAATAAGATTACGGATATTATCCCGGATCAGCCGTTTATAATTTGCCGGAAGCGGACGGATAATATCAATGATTTCTGCATCCAGAGCATCACAAAACTCTGGCTCCTCCTCCAGATAATCACATATCAGATAGTCAAAACGAACATTCAGCGCTTCTGAAAAATGGAGCATAGAAGAAAATGAAGTCGTCTGGGTCCCGTTTTCAATCCGGCTGATCGTAGTTTCGTCAAGATTCAGTTTTTCAGCAAGCGCCGCTTGCGTAAGTCCGGCATTTTTCCGTGCCTGCCGCACACGCAGTCCAAAATAATTATCCATAGTACGATCTCTCCTGAAAACAGTGTACATATCTGCCTGTAAAAATAGAATGGCGAAAAACACAGATTATATTTATAAATTCGCAATTTTTATTAAAAAAGAATGATAAAAAAGGAAAGAAAGGAATCAATATGTGGAGAAATATAAGCCTGGGTGTGGAAATGATACGAGATATAGTGTAAGGGAATCCTCCTGTCCGTCGCAAAAGATGCCGGAGCAGGGACCGCAATTGTTCTGGGAGGTCCGGGCGCGGTTCTTCTGTTGTCGCCGGTCATTGTCGGTGAGATGGACAAATATATCGAAAATCTGGATGCAAGGGAGTGAATCGAGCGGCCGGATTTCATTGACGGCAAAAATCAGAGATGGTAAGATGGAAAAAGAGTGCAGGACACTGCAAGGGATAAAAAGCAAGGAGAGACATAAGATGAAGAGAATCGCAAAATTTTATAAGGTAAGTACAGAACAGTTCACAGAGGCATGGAAAGATACATTCGGTCCTAGAAACACGGAGGAAGAGGTCAGAAAAATATATGAGGAAATTCAGCTTCCTGTGCGGGCTACAGCCGGGAGCGCAGGATATGATTTCTGCGCGCCGGATGATTTCACCCTCGCGCCGGGGGAGACGGTTAAGATTCCTACGGGGATTCGTGTCAGGATGGATGAAAACTGGGTGCTGAAATGTTATCCCAGGAGCGGGCTTGGGTTCAAGTACCGCCTGCAACTGAATAATACAGTAGGGATCATTGACAGTGATTACTATTATTCAGATAATGAAGGCCATATTTTTGTGAAGGTGACAAACGACACGAAGGAAGGAAAGACAGTGGAATTAAAGAAAGGCGCCGGATTTATGCAGGGAATATTCGTAGAGTACGGCATTACAGAGGACGACGAGGTAAAAGGAATCCGCAACGGCGGATTTGGCAGCACTTCAAGGAGCGTCTAAAAGACAGGAATATTTCCAAGACGTATAGGGTATGCTATCTTCATATGAGAATGAGGCGGCCGCGGCAAGGTGATCTTCTTACACTTCATCTTTAAAAAGCGGGAGCCTTTGGACGGAGGAATCAGCGTATGGAGAAGCAGACGATCAGCAAAAATCTGGAGGATAACGTACAATATCTCAAAAGCGTGCTCCCGGTGGAGAAGAGTTTTGATATCATACAAAGAGATATGGAAATCGGGGGAAGGAAGAGTTCCTTCTATTTTATAGACGGATTTACCAAGGATGAGTCGATGCTTAAGATTATGGATTCATTCTTTGGTATTGCGCCGGAGGATATGCCCAAGGACGGCACTGCCTTTGCGGCAAAATGCGTCCCCTATGTAGAGGTCGATATCCTGGGGGATTTTGACGCGATCTTAAAGAATATTCTTTCCGGGGTCACCTGCCTTTTTATTGACGGATATGAGACATGCGTCGCTATTGACTGCCGTACCTATCCGGCAAGGAGCGTGGGGGAGCCGGAAAAGGATAAATCCCTGCGAGGTTCAAGAGACGGGTTCGTGGAGACTATCGTCTTTAACACAGCTCTTCTCCGCAGGCGGCTAAGAGATGAGCATCTTATCATGGAAATGGCGGAGATCGGAAAAAGCTCCCGTACAGACGTTGCTCTTTGCTATATGTCCGACCGGGTGGACGAGGAGCTGCTCACCAATATCAGGAACCGTTTGGAGGAGATCAAAGTCGGGGATCTGAGAATGAACCAACAAAGCCTTGCCGAGGCGCTGTATAAAAGGAAACAGTTCAACCCTTTTCCAAAATTCAAATATACGGAGCGCCCGGACACCGCGGCGGCATGTCTTCTGGAAGGAAAGGTCGTAATCTTGGTGGACAACTCTCCGTCTGCCATGATACTTCCCACATCGATCTTCGATATGATAGAGGAAGCGAACGACTATTATTTTCCGCCGGTCACAGGAATCTACCTGAAGGTATCGAGGGCGATCATCACAATCCTGACGGTATTTCTTGCTCCGATATACCTTCTCTTTATGCAGAATCCGGAATGGCTTCCTAAGACGTTTGAGTTTATAAAGATACAGGAGACGGTGAACGTCCCTTTGATCTTCCAGATCCTGATTCTGGAACTGGCGATCGACGGGCTCAGGCTTGCAGCCTTGAACACGCCAAGTATGCTGAGCACGCCGCTCAGTGTGATCGCTGGTATTGTGATGGGAGAATTTTCAGTAAAGTCGGGCTGGTTCAACAGTGAAATTATGCTGTATATGGCGTTTGTATCTGTGGCAAATTATACGCAGCCCAATTTTGAACTTGGATACGCCCTTAAATTCATGCGGCTGATTCTTTTGGTTCTGACCGCGATGTTCAACTGGATCGGATTTGCGGCAGGATGTGTCATTGTGATTTTGTCCATCTGTATTAATAAGACATTATCAGGGCGGAATTACCTGAATGTGAAACTGAATTAAGATTTAGAAAGCGGAGGTAAAAGTCTCCGCTTTCTTTTTAGGTAGAATGAATTCTGCTCACCCTTCTTTTAAGGATAGAGAAGCTTATTCGGGAATTGGGGAGGGATCAAAACATCCGCAGGATGATACTATTTGGCAGCTCTTTGGAATTTCGCTGCAACAGTACAAGTGATTTTGATCTGAATTGTTATTATATTATGTTTAAGAAGAAAATAGAAAGCAGTCTTGCAGAAGTGGAAAGGGGGAGAGACAGTGAAGAGGGCGTTGCCGTCTATTTACACGGCCCAGACGTTTTGGAAAGACATTAAACTTAAGTATGCTATTTTGATAGACGAATACGATGTATCCTTGAAGAATGCATATTTCAGGAATTTTTAAAAGGAGGGAACGGACGTCCAGACATTATGGTGAAAAGCCCCTCGCTCAGGGGGGGCGTTCGTACTG
Organism: uncultured Lachnospiraceae bacterium; assembly: GCA_946566415.1. Classification (GTDB taxonomy): domain Bacteria; phylum Bacillota; class Clostridia; order Lachnospirales; family Lachnospiraceae; genus Allocoprococcus. Next base: position 5,116 of record CAMNWW010000133.1, read on the forward strand.
AAGAAAACTGTGATCTTTATAAAAATGAATAGATCATGTTTATCCGTGGGAAAATAAGTATTATTTTTTCTGGAGATAAGCATATGTATAATTCTTTTTGGGGCTGGTATTTGAAATGCCAATCCGATACACAGACTTTAGCGGTAATTCCTGCCGTTCACAGCAAAGGGAACAAACGTACCTGCTCTATTCAGGTTATTACAGATCATGATGCCTGGACAGTTATGTTTACAGCAGATTCATTTCGGCGGACAAGAAGAAATATTTTTATTGGAGAGAACAGATTCGGTGAAAAAGGTATCCGTCTGGCAATACACACACCGCGGCTGACTGTGGGGGGAAGCCTGCATTTTGGTCCGCTTTACTCATTAAAATATGATATTATGGGGCCGTTTGCGTTAGTGCCGTTTATGGAATGCCGCCACAGTGTGCGGAGTATGCGCCATTCGGTCAGGGGAAATGTATGTGTTAATGGGCAGAAATTTTCTTTTCAGAATGCATGGGGATATTGGGAAGGAGACCGGGGCCGGTCATTCCCTAAAGAGTATATATGGACGCAATGCTGTTTTCCAGAAGGGGCTTTAATGCTGTCAGTAGCGGATATTCCTATGGCAGGGATTCGTTTTAATGGTATTATAGGCGTTGTATTATGGCAAGGGAAAGAATACAGGATAGCAACTTATCTGGGAGCCAAAGTTATCGGGATTCAAAGCAAAATGGTTCGGGTTGCACAAGGCGGTCTGGAGTTGTGTGTCCGGCTTTTGGAAGCATCTGAACGGGCGCTTAAAGCTCCGGCGAAGGGAGATATGATAAGAACAATTCACGAAAGTGCATCCTGCCGGGTTTTCTATCAACTTCGTAAAAAGGGCTGTACCCTGTTTGCTTTTGAAACAGACAGGGCGTCTTGTGAATTTGAATATTTTGCTTGACTATGTGATATAGAATAAAAGGCGGATTGAAGAAGATTCCTTCTTCTAATTTATAAATTATCTATAAAAACAACTCCTCTCCCTTGTGGGATGCGGCAAAAAGGGCTATAATCTCTTTCATGCAAAGGGAGGGACGTTTTATGAGTACGAAACAGGACGAGAGACTGGGGACAGAACCTATGGGGAGATTGATTGTAAGTCTGGCGCTTCCGGCGGTAGCCGCCCAGCTCATCAATCTTCTTTATAACATT
>CAMNWW010000134.1 GCA_946566415.1 uncultured Lachnospiraceae bacterium
TCCTCCAAACACAATACGGTTAGAACCTACACTTAAAGCGATTGATGTAAATGCTGTCACATGTACACACGGAATGCCCGCCCTGTCAAGTTCTTTTGCCATCGTTGCACAGCAACGAGTACAGGTACCTCAAGTAGAAGTGAGGATAGCCGCTCTCACACCGGATTTTTTCAAATCTTCCGCTACTCCTCTTCCCATCTCCTTACTGGTTTCTACATTGGTTCCCACGCCGCAGGTAGTGTAGAAATATGGGAATACAGATGCGATCTTCCCTTCGTTCTCCAAGTCGCGCATCACGTCCAACGGTACAAGACGGTGCGGATCGTTGCTTGCGTCCGTGGTATCATACCCGCCGTGGATGGACTCATAGACGCCTTTTTTCAGGGCGCTTAGACCTGTCATATCGTATTTTCCATAGCTGACTGCAAACGCCTGTTTGATCTTGTCAGGATTGCCCACAGGAACTAAGCCGCCTGTCGTGATCAGCGCGATCGTAGTCGACTCCATATCCTCGACCTTCGCTGCCGGAGGAACCTGTTCAAATCCACGCAGGGGAATCTCTGTCTTAAACGGGCGGTTATTCAGCTTGTCCAAAAGCATTGCTACGACACGCTGGGCCCCTGTCTTCTCATGATATTCATTATATCGGTGTCCTGTAGGAAGGTAGCCTTCTTTCCGAGCCGGTCCGATCTTTTCTTTCTTCGCAAGCTTTAAGGCAAGCGCCGCAACCGTTGGAAGTGATTTTCTCATTCCGCTTGCCGTTTCTGTTGTGGAAACAATGTAGTTGTCCTTCACGTACATTCCCACCGCAGGATTTTCCCACCACATTCCTGTGACGCTTGGGATTTTCAGCTCTTTCCTTACATAATCGCACATCTTTGCACATGCGACGCCGTAACGCCCTGCGTTAAATGCGGGTCCCGCAATAAATACATCCGGCTTTGCCGCAAGGATCTCTTCCTTGATCGTCGGAAGGATTTCCTCAAATTTTGCATCCGTATTGATGAAGTTATCGCCGCACACCAGAACCTTAACGACTTCCATCTCACCGTTCCACAGCTTCTCTGCTCCTTGTGCAGGCCCTTTCTTTTCCTCGTACACACTCAAGCCTACGTCCGCCTTTTCTTCACCGCCGATTCCGGCATAGAACTGGTTGATATAGTAGACCGCTCTTAATTTTGCCATAATTTCTCCCTTCTGTGCGCCTCCTGGCGCAAATCCGGCAGACAGCGAAAGCCCCAATCTGGGACTCTTTCGCCCCGCCTGGTTATTACATGCATATCATTTACATCATCGGTACGCTTCCGTCTTCTGTATCGATAAAGATCGTCTTAGAAATCATATATTTCTGAATACCCGCTACGCCGAGTCCGCTCTGTTTCCAGCCAGTACCCGCTGACTCAACCATCGCTTTACTGAAGTATGAATTGACATAAATCTGTCCGCCCTGGATCTTCTGTGCCACACGAAGGCCGCGTTTCATATCCTTTGTGAAGACTCCGCCTGCAAGTCCGTACTCTGTTGCATTTGCGATGGCGATCGCCTCCTCCTCTGTATCAAAAGGTGTGATACAAAGTACTGGTCCGAAGATTTCTTCCTGGAAGATCGTCATATCCGGCGTTACGTCCGCAAACAAAGTGATCGGAACAAAGTTTCCTTTCGCAAGCTCTGGATCGGTATACGGCTCGCCGCCGCACACAAGCCTTGCGCCTTCATCTTTACCCTTCTGGATATAATTCCATACATTTTTCGCATGTTCTTTGTGAATCAAAGTGTTCAGTGTCACCTTCGGGTCAAATCCGTCTCCTGGAACCTGTTTTACGCACTCTGCTTTTAACTTCTCGATGAACTCCTCGTAAATTCCCCTTTGCACGATCAGCCTTGTCCCTGATACGCATACCTGTCCTGAATTCTGGGTAAATCCCCATCTTGCCCATTTTACCGCGTCGTCCACATTCACATCGTCGAACATAATGTTCGGACTCTTTCCGCCCAGCTCAAGAGCGATTTCTTTCACTGTGTCCTTAGACGCCTCGATAATATGCTTTCCTGTGTCTGTTCCGCCTGTCATAGCCACCATATCTACCTTTGGACTCTTAACCAGAGCGTCGCCGATAACAGCGCCGGAACCGGTCACGACATTGACGACTCCTTTCGGGAATCCGGCTTCCTCAAATACTTCTGCGAGAAGAAGCATACTGAGCGAAGCCCAGGAAGACGGTTTTACGATCGCTGCGTTGCCTGCCGCCAGGATCGCGCTGATCTTCTGGCATCCCATCATGAAAGGACCGTTCCATGGAAGAATCTCTCCTACCACGCCGTGAGGATACCACTGTACGATATTTACCGTATTGTCATCGATCGGAACTGTCTTTCCTTCCAGACAGCGTGCTTTTCCTGCGAAATACTCGAATGCGTCCACGCTCATTTCCGCTTCAAAATAACGGCATCCGCCGTATAATTTTCCGCATTCCAAGGTCTCGATACATGCAAACTCTTCTTTTCTTCTGTCCAAAATCTGTGCCGCCTTCAAAAGAAGCTTACTTCTTTCTTTCACAGACATCTTTCCCCACGGTCCTTCGTCAAATGCCCTGCGCGCCGCGTCGATCGCCATTTCGACCTCTTTGATGCCTGCCTTATATGCTTTCGCGAAGGGTTCGTTCGTCACCGGGTTGATGATATCGAACGTCTCTCCTGATTCAGGCGCTATAAATTCACCGTTAATGTACAATTTGTATGGTTCCTTTTTTACATAATCATATGGATTCATATAGCTTGCTCCCTTCTATATATGGTTCTTTTCTGTTTTCAGAACAGTAGGGCATGAAAATTCCTTTTCATACCCCACTCCCTCGCCGTCAGGCTGTCTGTCTAGTCTTCCAAGAACTCTCTGACAGCCTGAATATCTTTCTGTACCTGTTTTTGTACTTCTTCCAGGTTATTAAATTTCTGTACGCCGCGTACAAACTTATGTACTTCCAAGATGATCTCTTTTCCATAGATATCTCTGGAGAAATCCAGGATAAATGATTCAATCGTCACATAGTCAAAGTCATCTACAGACGGACGTTTTCCGATATTGGTCATGGCCTTAAATTTCTCATCGTCGACCCAAAGCCTTGTTACGTACGAACCGCTCGGCGGTTTCAGCTTGCTGTCAGCAGCCCCCAAATTCGCGGTAGGCATTCCCACAGTTCTTCCCAAGGCTTTGCCATGCATTACTTCGCCGATCAGAATATACGGATGCCCGCAGAGTTTCGTGACTTTCTCAAAATCACATACATCGAAAGCCTTCCTCACTTGCTCTGCCGTGATAACCTCTCCGTCCTCTTTTTCCGCCTCACATACCACAACTTCAATGCCTGCTTTTTGGGCTTCTGCCTTCACCGCGTCCATGTCCTTGTGGTTTTCTCCGATAACCAGCGTCTTTACACCCAGCTTATCTACCACTGCCTTGAGTGCGTCCTCATCTGTGCAGGTCATAAGCACGTCCACGCCTGTGTCCTTGAGGAGATATTCTTTCTCTTTCTCTGTCGTCATGACATCGTTTTTGACCGGACAGCTCACGATAACAGAAGTCAATCCCTTTTCCTTTGCCTGCGCCGTCAGTTTTTCAACAATTTTCAGATGTCCTCTGTGGACTCCTTCAAATGATCCATAGGCAACGCAAGTATTCTCCATACTTATCATTTCATCATATTTTTTCATAACCGCTACCTCTTATCCCGGCACTTCTTATTTGCCGCTTGTTCTCACTTTATAGAAAATAACGCCGATAATGTACCATGCAATTGAGTATGCCCAGATTACCCAGCCGCCTGAAATAATATCAGGGATATAACAGATAATGATGAGCGCCAGTGCCACGATAGGAAGCAGATTTCCGCCCGGAGCCCGGAACGCGCCTTCTGGCAGTTCAAATTTCTTTCTTGCTACCAAAAGTGATACAATGTTGATGCTGATGGTCACTGCTGCAAATAATGCTCCGAAGCTTACGATTGTGGAAGTGAACTGCGGGAAGCAGGAAATCACTACGCACGGAACCGTCACAAGGATGGAGGCATAAACCGGAACGCCCGCGCCGTTGTTATCCGCAAGCTTTTTCGGCATAATGCCGTCCGCCGCGGACGCCTGGATTGCTCTGGCGGACAAGGACATTACTGTGAGCATCGTCGTCAAAAGAGCCAATAACGCCGCGATAGAAATAAGCTTTGAAACCCATGGGAACCCCGCCAATTTCGTGAACGCCGCCGCATACAGCGGAATATACGCCATCCCCGGATTCTCTGTCAAAAATCCTGCGGTTACCATACCGACCGTCGCGAACACTGTGCCGACGTATAAGCAAAGCACGATAATCATAGCGATCAAAACAGACTTCGGTACGTTCCTGTTCGGATTTTTCACTTCAGATACCATGAACGCCATAGCGACGATAGAGCCGTAACCCGTCATTGCTGTCGGCACCATCGCCAGGAAACCGGTGCTTCCCGACGCCCCCTGTGAGAAGAACGGGGAAAGCGTCGCCCCATCCCATGCGCCGCTCGTAAATGCAAGGACGATGTATATGATCATTGATACAGCCAGACCGATAACAAGAAGGTTATTTACTTTCCCAGCCAAGGCAAATTTGATACTGTTGAGGAGCAGGATAAGCAGAACGGAAATGACCGCCAAAGGAACCTGCTTGCCTTCAAATACCGGGAATCCCACGCTTAAGTACGTGCCTACATAGATTGCCGCAAATGAAATTGCAACGATGTTTGAGTTAATGTATCCCCATGTTGAAATCCATCCCCACAATTTGCCCTCTTTTTCCGACTTGCCGAGAGACTTGGACGGAAATACGAACACACCGCCGGATTTCGGGAAACGTGTTGAAAGCTCTGCACAGATCAGCCCGTAACACAGCATGATAACCGCCGCCAAGGCCCATGTTAATACTGCCGACGGGCCTGCGTTAAGGATTGTAAGCCCTGACAATGAAAAGATAGAACTTCCTATCATCCCCCCTGCGATCATTGCCACACAAGTCCACAGACCCAATGAACCACCCTGATTGTTATTATTTGACATAAACTCTCACTTACCACATTAATGCAAAAGGGACATCATTAATATGATATTACTCCTTTCTTATCTTCTGTGAGTAGAGAGAGGTTTCCTGCTCTACTCAGTCAATAGTTCTGCTGTTTGGAAATCAGAGATCAGTACGTTTATGTATCCCCCTTTTAACGCCGCCCGGATTGCTTCTACTTTTTCTTTCCCGCCTGCAACACCGATGCGTACCGGAATCTTTTTGTAATCTTCCAATTCGATCGCGATAATCTGATCGCTGAACGGAGGAATGACTGTATTGCCGTCCTTGTCGAAGAAATGTGTGCACACCTCGCCAACCACATTTTCCGCCCATTTTGCTTCCGACTCGTTATTCATATCATACAAAGAAACCATATGCCTCCACTGGCTGTGGGCTGTTCCGATTCCAACTACTGCGATTGAACATCCTTTCACAATCGCATATGACTCTAAATAATACGGATCTTGAACGAATGACTCTTTCAGTTCTGCACTATGGACAATTACAGGTGCATAGATAATAGATTCCTTTGCCCCGATCTTTTCCGCAAGACGGTATACAATCTTATCCACGCCAAGATGGGAATCTTCCTCTTTTCCGCTTCCGATAAGCTGCGTCACTATAACGTTATCAGGATAGGCGGAAGCAGGCACCCAGTAGTCGACCATAGCCGCTGTAGTCCTGCCTCTTGTCACACCGATGGTATTCCCCTCCTGGAGAATGCTCTTCACATAGTTCCCGGCAGCAATCCCAAGCTCCTGAATCATTCTTTCTCCGACAATACTGTCCACAATTCTGACTTCATCCAAACTGTATTTCTGTTCAAGCTTTGTTTCCAGTTCCAAATTGCATTTATCCAAATCTTCGATGGTTATTTTCACGATACCGAGGTCAACACAGGAGTTTACGATTCTATTTACCCGTTGACGCGACATCCTCATCCGTTTTGCTATTTCTTCCTGTGTCAAACCAACTTTGTAGTAATAATAGGCCACTCTTCGGTACTCGTTCATCGTTTTTTCAGATATATTTCTCATAAATCTACCTCCCGCCTTCTATGACTTTTGTATAGAAAACACTACTTTTGTCTTGATAGATTTATGGTACACTAAAACTGCCCTTTTATCAACTTGCTTAAACAAAAATCAGCACCGACGCTTAAATTTATATTTACTCTCCCAAGGCAAATGGAATT
>CAMNWW010000135.1 GCA_946566415.1 uncultured Lachnospiraceae bacterium
AAGAGTGCACAAAGGTACACCGGATAGCTTCCTGTAGCTTCTGGCTGAGGTACTGAGATACGGACAAGGCGAACCGATCATCTATAACGACGAGACGATAATCCCCGGATTCGTTGATCTTGGAATCCCGGTAGAGGAGGCGAGAGATTACTGCAACGACGGCTGCTGGGAGACGCTGCTCCCGGGAAAAAGCCATTTCAGCTATGCGCACATTATGAATCTGCAGTGCCTGGAATGGACACTGAACAGAGGAATATCGGTAAAAACTGGGCTTAAGGACGGACTGGATACAGGAGATCCCCTGGAATTTAAGACGTATGACGAGCTGTATGAGGCGTATAAAAAGCAGATGTTTGAGAAAATTGATTTCCAGTGCGCAAGACGGATTGAGAATCTGGGGCTGTCCTTTATGATTGCTCCGGACCCTATGTTCTCCTCGATCACAAGGGACTGTGTAAAGAACGGGCGTGATATCAGCCAGGACGGAGCCAGATATATTTTCCATATGATCCTTGTCACCGGGCTGGCGGATACAGCGGATTCCCTCGCGGCGATCAAGAAGATGGTATTCGAGGAAAAGAAGGTTTCCATGAAGGAGCTTATCGACGCGCTTCATAACAACTGGGAAGGGCATGAAAGGCTGCGGATGATGATGCTTAACAGGATGCCGAAATTCGGGAATGACGACGATTATGTGGACGAGATCGCGGTACAGATCTTGAAAGATTTTGAAGAGCGGGTACAGACTTGGCAGGGAAAGCATGAGAAGATCCTCTTTCCTTGCGGAATCGGAACTTTTGAAAATTATGCGGTCCTTGGACACGACGCGGCGGCTTCCCCGAACGGCAGGGAGAACTGGGAAGCCTTGGCGCCCAATTATTCACCGGTCGCGGGGGCTGATCTAAACGGACCCGTCTCCATCATGAAGAGTATTTCTAAACCAGAATTAAAACGTTACTATGCAGGAACACCGGTTGACCTGTCGGTAAATTCTAATGAATTTGCAGGAGAGGCGGGAGTAATACGCCTGAAAGACCTGATAGAGACATTCTGCGAACTGGGAGGGCAGATCATGACCATCACAAGCACGAATGTAGAAGACTTAAGAGATGCAAAAGTACATCCCGAACGGCATCGGAACCTCCGGGTCAGGATGGGAGGATTGTCGGCTTACTTTATCGCAATGGCTCCGGCGCAGCAGGATAATATTATCCGGCGTTTCACCAGGTAGGAGAAGGATATGTTGGAGGCAAATATAACAAATATTCAGCATTTTAACGTCCATGATGGTCCGGGAATCCGGACAGTGGTTTTTTACCAGGGATGCCCTCTTCGCTGCAAATGGTGCCAGAACCCGGAAACCATCAGCAAAAAAGAGAGGGTGATGCAGGATATGCGGCTCTGTATCAGGTGCGGCGCCTGCATTGAGGCCTGCCCGAACGCGGCGATTTCTTATCAGGATGGAGCGCTGTATACGGATACGGATCGGTGTTGTCTCTGTGGAAAATGTGAAGATGAATGCTGCACGAAGGCAAGAACTCTGTCGTCCAGAAAGAAAACGATCGACGAGGTGTACAGAGAGGTCATGAAGGACGAGATCGTATACAGAAAAAGCGGCGGCGGGATCACCATAAGCGGCGGGGAGCCTCTTCTTTACCTGGAGTTCAACAGAGAGCTTTTCCGGTGTCTGAAGGCGGAGGGGATCGGGACAGCGGTGGAGACAGCGGGGTATGTGCCGTGGGAGTATCTCCGCGATATTGCGGAAGATACCGACACGTTCCTCTTTGATTTTAAGGCGGACGACTGTGACAAACATAAATTTTGGACAGGAGTGGAGAACGGACGGATCAAGGAAAATCTGATACGCTTAACTGAAATCCATCCGAATGTTGTGGTACGTATTCCCTTAATTCCCACGGTGAACGATACGGAGGAAGAATTTACGGCGATGATGGAATTTGTATGCAGGCTCAAAAGAATCAACAGCGTCCATATTCTGCCCTTCCACCAATTTGGCGCAGGTAAGTATGATCTTCTCGGGGAGCCTTATGAATTGGGAAGTTTCAAAGAGGATAACGACGCAAGGGTACAGGCATGCGTTGAAATAGCGAAGAAACGTGGGTTGAAAGTGAACCTGGGAGGTACGGGGTTCGCGGAGGATAAGAAAACAGAGAGCAAAATAAGAGAGAGGAAGAAAGATGTATAATTTTGCATTAACAACCAGGATTAAGAGTACAGGGACATTCCAGGAATTTGCGGATGAGACAGAACTGAAAGACACAGACTTAATTCTGACAAACGAGTTCATTTACGACCCGTTTATCAAACCATGCCGGGTGAAATGCCAGGTATTGTTCCAGGAAAAGTATGGGGCCGGAGAACCGAACGACGAGATGATCGACGCGATACGCAAGGATATCCCTGAAAATACAAAAAGGGTGATCGCCGTTGGCGGAGGGACGGTCATCGATATAGCAAAGGTGCTGACCTTTACCGGAGACTGGAAGGCAGAGGATATCTTTATGGGAAGGCTGACACCCGAGAAGACGAGAGGGCTGATCGTAGTTCCTACGACCTGCGGGACAGGAAGCGAGGTCACGAACGTGACGATCTGCGAGCTTAGGCAGATGAAAACAAAGAAAGGACTCGCACTGGATTCGATGTACGCAGATCTGGCAGTCCTGATTCCGGAGATGGTACATACCCTTCCCTATAAGTTCTTTGCCACGAGTTCAATTGACGCTATGATCCACGCGGTAGAATCCTATGTATCGCCGAAGGCGATCCCACACAGCGAGGCGTTCTCAGAAAAGGCGATTCGGATGATCGTGGGAGGCTACCAGTATGTGAAGGAGAACGGCAGGGATTCTTGGACGGATAAAGCGGAGAATTTCCTGGCGGCGTCAAACCTGGCGGGAATTGCTTTCGGATATGCGGGATGCGCCGCAGTCCACGCCTTAAGCTATCCGCTTGGGGGAACCTATCACATTCCCCATGGCGAAGCGAATCAGCTCATGTTTGCAGCCGTTTTTAAGAAATACAAGGAGAAAAAGGCGGTAGGAAAGATCAATCAGTTGGAAGCCATATTTGCAGAAGTTCTGAAAGTAGAACCGGAAAAAGCGCTGGAAGCGCTGTACGAGCTGATGGAGGTGATATTGGAGAGAAAAGCCCTGAGGGAATATGGAATTAAAGAGGAGGAGCTTCCTGTCTTTACGGACAGTGTGATCGAAGGGCAGCAGCGGCTTTTGAGAAATAATTATGTATCTTTAACCAGGGATGATATGCTTGACATTTACAGATCTTGCTATTAGGCAGTAAGGAGAAGAAAAGTATGAATGCAAAGGAATTGAATATTTTTGCGGCACAGATCCGAAGGGCAGCCCTGCGCGCCATTAAAAAGGTAGGCGCGGGGCATGTGGGCGGTTCCATGTCCATGGCGGAACTTATGGCAGTCCTGTATGGGGACGTCATGAAGATCGACCCGGCGAACCCGAAAATGGAGGACAGGGACTGGCTGATAGTGTCAAAAGGGCATTGCGGTCCGGCGGTCTATGGAGCGCTGGCGCTGAAGGGATATTTTGATGTGGAAGAACTGGATACGGTAAATCGGGGAGGTACAAGGCTTCCGAGCCATTGCGACATGAAGAGGACGCCCGGAATCGACATGAGTACAGGCTCCCTTGGACAGGGAATGTCCACTGCGATCGGGGCGGCCTGGGGAAGCCGTTACCAGAAGAGGGATAATTATATTTATCTGGTATTGGGCGACGGCGAGTCGGAAGAAGGGCAGGTCTGGGAAGGAGCGCTCTTTGCTGCGCAGCAGAAACTGGATCACCTGATCGCGTTTATCGACTTTAATAAGAAGCAGCTGGACGGTTTCCTGACCGATATCTGTGATCTGGGGGATATACGGAAAAAGTTTGAAGATTTCGGCTGGGATGCAAAAGAGGTTGACGGCCATGATGTGGAGGCGCTTGAAAAAGCGATAGAGGACGCAAAGAAGGTACAAGGACGTCCGCATATGATCGTGATGAACACCATAAAAGGAAAGGACTGTACCTTTGCGGAAGATGTTCTTTATAATCATCATATGTCATTTAACCAGGAAGATTATGAGGCAGCAATAGCGGCGCTGGATGAGAAGATAGATCGAATCAAAGCAGGGGAGGTGTAAGACATGTACCAGGTGGAAGAAAAAATAAGCGCTGAGAAACAGGAAATGCGTGCGGTTTTTGCGAAAGTCATTGATGAGATGGCAAAAGAAGACGACCGGGTCATCTATATGGATTGTGATTTGATGAATAGCATCGGTATGGCAAAATATTGGAAGGAGCACCCGGATAAGGCGGTCAACTGCGGGATTCAGGAGGCAAATATGATCGGGGCGGCGGCCGGGATGTCTGCGACGGGGCTGATCCCGTTCACACATACTTTCGGGACGTTCGCCACCCGCAGGGTGATGGATCAGGTCTACGTCTCAGCAGCGTATGCCGGACTGAATGTAAAGATCATCGGCTCCGACCCTGGAATCACGGCAACTTTGAACGGCGGAACCCACATGCCGCTGGAAGATATCGGGATGATGCGCTGTATTCCGGAGGTGACGATCGTGGAGCCGACGGACTGTACGATGCTGGCGGACATTTTGAGGAAAGCGAAAGATACTTATGGCGTGTTTTATATCCGTCTGTCAAGAAAAAAGGCAGACAAGATATATAAAGACGGCTCAGAGTTTGAGATAGGAAAGGCGGCTAAGATACGGGAAGGGAAAGACGTGACGATTTTTGCGACGGGTATCTGTGTGTCCGAGGCGCTTAAAGCCGCAGAACTTCTTGAGAAAGAAGGAATCCAGGCGGCGGTTTCCAATATGTTTACGATTAAGCCGATTGATAAAGAGACAGTGATTCAGGCGGCAAAAGAAACCGGGGCGATCGTGACCGCAGAAAACCATAATATCATAAACGGACTTGGCTCCGCAGTGGCCGAGGTTCTGGCGGAGAACGTGTGCTGCCCGATGGAACGGATCGGCGCGAAGGACCGTTTTGGAGAAGTAGGAGACATGGAATACCTGAAAAAAGCGATGGGTATGACAGCAGAGGACATTGCATCGGCAGTGAAGAGAACAATTGCAAGAAAAGAGGGATAGGTCAAGATGAAAGCAGCAGTGATCGAGGAAAAAAACAACATTCATTTAAAGGAGGTTCCGAAGCCGCAGCTTAAAGAGGGTGAAGCCCTGATCAAGGTTAAGTACTGCGGAATCTGCGGAAGTGATATTCATGTGCTGAAGGGAGAGCATCCGACAGCAACATTCCCCGTTATTCCGGGACATGAGTTTGTAGGGGAACTGGTGGAGATCAAGGGGACAGGAAACGAAGAATTTGAAATCGGGGATTATGTGGTTGCACAGCCCTTCTTTTCGTGCGGGAACTGCGAGCCCTGTGCAAAGGGCAGGGATAACGTCTGCCAGCACCTGTGCTTTATGGGCGCGCATACCGACGGCGGATTCGCGGAATACGTAAAGGTAGCCGTCCGAAAAATGTATAAGATTCCAAAGGATATGGATTTGAAGCTGGCGGCGCTCACCGAGCCGGTGGCCGTGGCGGTGCACGATGTCAGGAGGAGCGGGCTGAGGGCCGGGGAAACAGCGCTCATTATCGGCGGCGGACCGATCGGTATGCTGATCGCGATGGTAGCCAGATACGCCGGGGCAAGAAGGACTGTGATCTCAGAGATCAGTGATTTCCGAAGAAACGTCGCAAAGAAATTTGGCTTTGATACAGTAAACCCGTTGGACGCCGATTTCGACGAGCAGATTAGCGCGATGACGGACGGGAAAGGATTCGACGTATGCTTTGAGGTATCCGGAAGCAAGCCGGGCGTAAAAACGGCGGTGGAAAAGGCAAAAATAACAGGGACAGTCATGATTATCGGTATGACGTCAGAGCCTTATCCGGTGGACCTTTCCGCAGTGTTCGCGAAGGAGCTGAATATACAGGGGGTCCGCATCCATTCGCAGTACAATTTTATCGGGGCGGTAGAGCTTCTGAAAAACGGGGCGCTTAACGAGGAATTTCAGGCGATGATAAGCAAGGTTTTCCGTATCGACGAAGTGGAAGACGCGTTCGCGTTTGCCCAGGTTCCGGGAGATTATTTCAAGATATTGGTGGAAATGTAGAGTAGCCAGTCAGTCACAATATAATGCAGAAAGGAAAACAAAACGATGAAGAAA
>CAMNWW010000136.1 GCA_946566415.1 uncultured Lachnospiraceae bacterium
AACAGCATAACCGTACTGTATCCGAAAGCCGCCGCCGCTCCCATGGATACCAGGGTATCCATGTTCGGCGCTTTATGGATTATACCCTTCACGCCGCTGACAAAGAACTTCTTATTAATAACCATGATAATGATCGTGTCCAGCATCTGGAAAATCCCCATGGCCAGATGATCTTTCGCAAAAAAGTCCGGAAGCGGCGCCCCCAAAACCATGTATCCCATATGGATATATAGAAGCGGAATCAGGAAGATCACCGACCAGATCAATCTTCTCTTCATCTTCGGAGTTTCTGTATCCTTCAGGAAATCATCGTTCGCACTGGCAGTCTTCGCCGCCCCGCCGTCCTTCGCACTGCCTTTTTCCGACGCCCCGTACCCCGCGTCCGTCACCGCTTTAATAACTGCCGATGGATCCGCTGTTCCTTCAACCCCCATCGAATTGGTAAGAAGACTTACCGATACGGATGTGACGCCCTGTACCTTGGATACGGCCTTTTCCACTCTGGCGCTGCAGGCAGCACAGCTCATGCCTGTTACGTTGTATTGTACCATTTCCTCTCCACCTTTCTCTGACATCTCTCAACTTGAAGCTATTATATACCCTACATGGGTATTTTGCAAGAGGTATTTTAAACATTGCATAAATCAAGGACATACCCCCGGTGTGTATTTCTGACAGGAGGCTTTCCTGCCGGTTTTCAACATCTTTTGATACATCAAAATGACTTTACTTTTTTTACCGTTTATTCTAAAATAGATATAGAAACATGAAATGTTGATGGATGGAGGAGTTTTCTTTCAAAAGAAACTGACTGATCCGTCACATACTATAAAAGGAATGATTTACCATGGCGCTAACTGTAAAACAGTTGATCCATTCTCTTGAAGATAAAACAACGATCCGCTATTTGGGTCCGTCCGACGCCGAAATATACAGTATAAAGCTGTGGACAGAAGACGAACCGGACTCCCCAGACATTTTATATGTCGCTGCATACGACCGGACGGAAGCTTTGCAGAGCAACGTACTTTTAACTGGAGAGTCTCAAATAGAATCTGTAATTTCTAATATCCAGAAAATGATTGTCCGGGATTACCAGGCCGGCAGCGCGCTTGTCCGGCTCACTCAGGCTGTCATGGAGAAGAAATGAAAACCTTCCTCCCCGCCGTACTTTCCCGAAAAGACGCGGACGTGAACGCCCGCACAATCTTCCTTCCGTCAAACGAAGCCTGCCCTGTAAACGCGGCGATCGGTCCTATCCATCACGGCAAAGAATTAATCGGCTATCTTCTTGCCGTCTCTTGGGAGGCGCTGGACGGAGAAATTACACGGGAATATTTTAACACGGCGCGAAACATTTTATCCAGCCGTACCAGTTTGGACGACTCTGCCGCACAGTTTTCGGAGAAACAACAATTTATCTTTGAGCTGCTGAAATACGACGCGCCTGATGTGCAGGCCGTCAAGGAGCGGATGCACGGACTGAACCTGCCCTCATATGACAAATACTTTGTTCTTTCTATCCGGATGGATAATGGAAAGGATTCCTTCTTCCTGTCCACACCTCTTTCGTCAATCCTGAAAACGGAGGTTTATGAGTACAATCATTATTACATCGCTATTATCGGCTGCCAGATCAAAGAGAAAATCACTGACCTTACGTATCCGAAGCTGCTTCCTTTTTTGACGCAGCATGACCTGTACGCAGGGCTGAGCAACGGATTTTTAGATTTTGCTTCTCTAAAACAGGGATTTGAACAAAGTACGACCGCTATTTCCCTGCGCACTCGTGTGTCTGGAACAAAGGTGCGTTTCTGCCGGTATGAGGATCAGATCCTCAGCCACCTGATCGACATGGCATACCAGAGGGGAATGCATTACGAGCAGTTCTGCCATCCGAATGTGGTCTATATCAAGCGGTATGACGAAGAGCATGGCACGGAATATTTAAAGACTTTGACTACTTATGTCTTCAACACAACGCAGCTTGCCATCACAGCGAATAAGCTCTTCATCCACCGGAACACCTTGTATCACCGTGTCAATACATTAAAGGAAGAATTCGGAATCGATTTTGAGAATCCCCGGGAATTAATGAAGCTTCGGATCTCCTGCACTGCTTACGGGTTTATGGGAAAAATGGAGGGTGTGGAGGATCTATTTGGACCGCTGAATTAGAAAGGGGCTGTCGGGTAATAAGTCGTTCTACTGACGTGAGAATAATTGAAATGGACTTCACACCCTGGTTGTGGTATATTGTTATTGTAGTAAATCATAACAGGTCACAATATAGAAAGCGGGTGATTATATGCCATCTGGAATGGAAGTAACGAAACAAGCTCTTGATGATTTTAAAAAAATCCAAACGTATATGCAACTTGCGAAAAAAGAAAATGCCATTGAAACATATGCAGAACTTAAAAAAGAGTATTTAACAATAAAAGCATTGCTTAATGTTTCCGGCGTAAATCTGACAGACATTGATTTAATTAAAGAGTAACCGGCAAAACAGGGGCTAAAGTCTATTGAGTTATTAAGGCTTTACACCCTGTTTAATTATGTTTCCTTCGAGGCGGGGTAGGGACCGTCAATGAAGGAGCTGTCTATTTTCCCGACAGCCCCTTTCTTCTCCTTATGTTTATTGAAAAACTGTCTGTTCTTTTATCTCTGTATTCAGTACTTCTAATGCCCGGCTCATTAACTGATACCGCTGTTTTGCCTGGATTTCGGGCGTCTCGTTCATATCCGCCATCGCCGCCGGAATCGAGTATGCCTTAAGGATACGGTTAGAGCCGATGCTCTGTGCAACCGCTGTCATATTCGCCACATGCACCACTGTAATTCCGGAACGTTCGATTTCTTTCACCATCATTGCACCGCAACGAGTACAGGTTCCTCAAGCGGATCCGAAAATTACGGTGTCAATATCGTCCGCTTTAAGATACTCCACGATTTCCTTCGCCATGCGGACAGAGTTAACCCGGTTGGTCTGGTTCCCTGTCGTTGTGTAGAACCAGGGATGAAAATACCCGATCTTTCCTTCCGCTTCCAATTTACGGATGGCATCCAGCGGCATCGCCAGCATGGGCTGTTCATTTGCATAAGTCTGGTCGTAACCGCCGTGGACTGATTTCCACTCTCCGCTTTTTAGTACATCTTTACCAGAAAGGTCATAACGCCCGAACCGGGTGGAGGCCGCCGACGGAATGTGGTCGGGGTTGTCTATCGGAACAAGCCCGCCGGTGGAGACAAACGCCACGCGCGATTTGCTTGCGTCCCTTGGGGGCGCGATCGGAACCATCTCCTCTGCGTCAATCGGAAGCTCCGTCTCAAACGGCTCGCCGTCCAGCTTTTTCTTTAACATGGCGACAGTACGTTTTGCGGCTGTCTGCTCCTTAGGAAGCTGAATCTGCCAGCGGAAACCTCTTGGGAAATATCCCTCCGCTTCAGCCCACAAGATTTCTTCTCCCTTTAGAATCTTATCTATAATCGCCGCCATTTTCGGCATATCCTTCCTCAT
Organism: uncultured Lachnospiraceae bacterium; assembly: GCA_946566415.1. Lineage (GTDB taxonomy): Bacteria > Bacillota > Clostridia > Lachnospirales > Lachnospiraceae > Allocoprococcus. Next base: position 3,521 of record CAMNWW010000136.1, read on the forward strand.
GCCTGCTCCGCTTTTGCTTCCCGCCATAATATACATAGACTGCGGATACATTTCACGTCCCGGATTTTCCTCAAACATACAGGTGACTGCCGGAATCTTAAAACGTTTATGTACATAATTGCATACCTCCGCGCAGGATACCCCGTATCGCCCGGACATAAAAGCCGGCCCGGCTGCCAGGATATCAAATTCCAGTCCTTCCAATAACCTGCCGATTTTCTCCAAAGCTTCCTCCGTATGGCTCGCCATATAGCCGTCCCCGCAGAGGATCGTGTATGTGACTGTTCCGGCGGTCAGCATATCGTCGAGCGCCTTGGACGGCCCGACAACGCCTTCGAGCAGGGAAGGCTCGTAGTCGGCTTTGTCCTCCCCGCCAATCCCGCCGTAGAACTGATTTAAGTACATGATTACCTTCTTCATCATATCTTCCTCCTCATATTTAGTAGCTCTTGCAGACTTTATGGGACCAGCCTGCGTTGCCGTCATGCCCGGCAATGATCAGGGAGTCCACCACCAAAGACCCGTCTTCATGCAGGGATGGTCCGTACTCCGGGTCGTAAGCCCAGGCTCCCGGATAGCCGTCATGGTTCACACTGTCTATCTCGCCGATAACTTTATCCATCGCTGGCAGATTCAAAACAACGTGATCCGCTCCGGTCGATACAATAGCGTCCGCACGCGCATCCAGCATAACTTTAGACTGCATTCCGCCTCCATGTCCCGGACTCTCCATGCACTGCCCCACACATTTAACCCCGGCTTCCTCCAGCTTGATAATCGTTGTAAAGAAGTCGATCTCGCTGTGTCCGTTTCCGGTATTTACCACAACCGCGCCGTCCAGCTTCATCATCTGCGCCATCACGGCAATACGGTCGGACGCCCGTACCTTAAGGTCTGCGACAGCCGGGTTCACATCCAGAAATACCCCGACAAAGTTCAGACCCTTCCCATGCTCCGCATAAAGTTCTTTGATAAGCGGCATGTTCTGGTAATCATATGTATATAATTTAAATGATGCAAAGAATAAGGTGTCCGCACACAGAGCGCCATCCAGAAGTTCATTCGCATTCAGCATCGTCGGAACCAGATTTATGACGTCTTGTCCATAGAGTCTGCATACAAACCCCGGCTCTTTTACAAAAGCCGCCGATATCTGCAGAACCATCGCTACACGCGGAAGGTCTGCCGCACCTTCTGTCGTATTATCAAAAATTTCCCACTCCTGCGGCTCTTGTCCCAGAACTGCTTTTCCGATATACTCTGCCAAAAGCTGCGCCCCCAGGCGGTAATAAGTATTTTTCTTATAGGGGTTATAAACATTTTCCGAATCATCCGTATTCTCCGCTTTAAAACACAGATGCATCATCTCGGAAAAATATGTCAGCTCTGCCGCCGGACCGTCCATATCCAGCATCCCGTCCCCGTTTCCGGCATATACGCCGACCGCGGTAACCGCCATATTCTTAAGGGCGTATATTTTTCCGTCCCCGCTTAGCGCCATCTGACCTGTCTGCCCTGGGAAAAGGGCGCGGCCGTCAGGACGTACACGAGCCTCCACGATTTCCTTGATCGGAAGTATCCGTGTCTTTTCTCCGGGACGCACAATATATAACTCAACATTCTTGAGGTTTCCCTCTGGGTTCAGCGCCTCGACAGCTTCCTTTTGGTTTACTGTCAGAATACCGTCTTTATAGCTTGTCTTATCGCCAAAAACAATGTCTTTGACATAAAAGTTACCGATTTCCAGTTTCATTTTCTTTCCTTCCTTTACTTTTTATGAATTTCTTTTCGCTGCTCCTAAAGAGCCGCCGACACAGATCATCAGGCACAAAAGACCTCCCGGAATGATTCCGTCCAAACTTAGTCCCATTGGAATCTTAAAAAGCATATCGAATCCAAAAGAGACGATGAGACCGGCCAGCATACCGATATCGACCGCACGGGAATCCGCCTTCTTCCAAAAGCATCCCAGCACCAACGGAATAAAGATTCCGGCGCCGTAAGCGCTTCCTCCTGTTTTAAGAAGCTGATATATCTTTCCGAAATACAGCGCCATGGCGCAGACCATGACTGCCGCCAGCATACAGACCAGACGGCTTATGAGGAGCATCCTTTTCTCAGCGTCTTCCTCCTTCATCTTCGGACGAATGATATCTTCCGTAATCGTAGAGACTAACGTCAAAAGCTGGCTGTCGCCGGAGGTCAGCATCATACTGAATGGACATGGGCGTCAATAAGCCCAGGCATCAAGGTTGCGCCGCAAAGGTCTGTCGATTCTTCTACATCTTTAAAAGAAGTCCCCGGCTCGGCGATGCCTGCAATTTTTCCATCCTCAATCAACACATCCGCGCAGGTAAGTTCAGTGCCTTCTGTCAGTTCCGGAATCAATTTACAGTTCTTCAATACATACTTGCTCATTCATTATCCCTCTTCTTTCTATTTATTTTTCCCTGTTCCTATTTTGCCTTAGCTTCTGCTTTTGCCTTATTTACCAACCGCTGGAATAATAGAACTGCACCGACTCCAATAACTCCGACCGCCACAAATACAATATAAATGATCTGATAGCCACCGCGGGAATTGTTGTACTGTGTCAGAATATTCCCAAAAATCGTCCCCATAAATGTCCCAGGGATAACCATTGCGACTGAAAGAAGCCAGATCGGAAGAGCGTCGTGTAGGGAAAGAGTGTTTGCGGACGTGTAGAT
>CAMNWW010000137.1 GCA_946566415.1 uncultured Lachnospiraceae bacterium
TTTTCCCATAAAATGGGAGGTTTTTTTACGAAAAATTTTTTAAGCGTCAAAGCTGAACAATTACATTTATTATTTTTCTTAAGGCTGCACCACGATTCTGTATGTATCCGGAAGAATCGCTTCCTCAAATGCTCTGTCGACCTCTGCGAGCGGTACTCTGTCAGAAATCAGCTCTGATACGTCGATCAGTTTTGAAGACAACAGCTTTGTCGCGATCAAGAAGTCCTTCTTCTGCGGATTTACCGTTCCGGTAATGATCTGCTCAGAAGAATGAACCTTATTGGGACTGATCTCAATCGGATTGTCCGGATGGAAGGATGTATAGAATACCGTTCTCCCGATCTTACCTGTCATATCGACCGCCTGTTTCGCCAGCGCTGAAACCGGTACGGTACAGAATACAACGTCTGCTCCTCTTCCATCTGTAAGTTTCTTTATCTCGTCAACCGGGTCAGTTTCTCCGGAATTGATCAAAATGTCTGCGCCCATCTTCTTCGCGATTTCAAGACGCTTCGGATCCAGCTCACATGCGATGACTCTTGCGCCTTTTAACTTGGCAAGCTGTATGTGAAGCGCGCCCATGATTCCAACGCCGATTACCACAACGTCGTCGCCCAGTTCGATTTTTCCGTTCAATACGCTGTGTACACAGCATGCGAGCGGCTCAGACAGCGCTGCGTGTGCAAGCTCAATGTCGTCTGCCATTTTGTATACGTCTTCTGCGTTTACAAGCATATACTCCGCGAGTCCGCCCGGTCCCATCGCACATTCCTGTGTCTCTGCGATAAATGATTTTACACACAGGTTCTCATGTCCGTTCCTGCAGTAATAACACTCTCCGCAGGAATTCAGAAGACGGATCGCAACCTTGTCGCCTGCCTTCACACCCATTACTTTCGCGCCTGCCGCCTCCACGATGCCTGCAACCTCATGTCCGCCTGCAAATGGATAGCGCTTCATAACGCCGTTGTATACTCTTTGCTCCAGAGTACAGATTGCACAGGAATCTACTTTAACCAAAACCTGCTTGTCGCCCGGTTCTCTCTTGGTCGCCTCGTGGAACGCAACCTTCTTCACATCATCCAATAATGCCACTTTAAATGTGCTCATCTTTTTTCCTCCTTATTCTCATTGCCGAATAGACGCTCTTGCTATACTGCAAATTTTGTATTCATCTCTTTCATCGCTGCTTCTACGCTGCAGTCCTCATGGATCAGCTTCGCGATCGCTGCGGTGTAACCTACCGGATTCTCATGTCCCCAGATATTCCTTCCCATTGCGACTCCGGCTCCGCCTACTTCCATCGCGTCCTTGATTTCCTGAAGCAGCTGCTCAACCGGAACTTTCTTTGCTCCGCCAAGGATCACTACCGGCTTATATGTAGCTTCAACCAATGTCTTAAAGGAATCCTGGTCTCCTGTGTAGTTTGTCTTAACATAATCGGCGCCCAGTTCTACGCTCTGGCGGCATGCAAATGTTATGTTTTCTGGTGTACGTGAATCTTCCCCGCCTTCAAATCCTCTCGGAAGAGCCTCAGCAAGAACTGGAATCCCCCATCTGTGGCAGTCCATACATACTCTTGTCAGATTACTCAGAACATCGTTTTCAAACTTAGATCCCGGGAAGCTCATCGTGATCACGGAATCAGCGCCGATTCTTGCGATATCTTCTGCATTTATCGTAATCTGCATCGGTTTTGACTTATCTCCAAGGAAGGATACTCCGCCGTCAACTCTGACAATGATACCTTTGCCCAAGAACGACTCTGTAAGGAACTCCGCCATACCAACGGTAGAAAGGAAAGCGTCCGCGCCTGCCGCCGCGATCTCTCTCACCAATTTCTTCGGGTTCGTAAGCGCGGGAAGTGTATTGAAGTTAGCTGCGTGGTCCATCGCCAAGATAAATGTCTTTCCGTCCGGCTGGATAATGTGGTTCATTCTTGCTGTTGTGTTCATTCTTTTTCCTCCTATTCATTACATTTGTAATGTTTTAATTCCATTTGTAACGTTTCTATGTGTTACATATTACACGTATACACGACATTTGTCAAGTATTTTTTTGTAGAAAATTACTATTTATTGAGTCAAGGGACAAATGGACATAAAATACATGCTTGCATGTAATTTTATGTCTATGGGTCCCGCTAAAACATGAGCAAGAAGCCATTTTTCGCAGAAAAATGAGCGAATTGCGAATGTTTTCGTCGATTTTGGGAGTGCAAAGCACGGAACAATCCGTAAGGCATCTTTTGCCCCTAACATCATTTATTGAGTTACCCGACAAATGAGTTTAAGCAACTGTTTAACAATAAGAAGAATAAAAAGGAAACGTGTTGTTTGGTTAATACCAATTTTCAAGTCCCTGACGTAAAAAAGCATATCCAATTTTATTGATACCATTCACTTCCTCTTGATTTTTTGATAGCATCTGTGCTATCATCCAAATAAAGAATAAAACACAAATCCTACGGAGAACATAAACCAATGTACACAGTTGAGTTTTACGAAACTGCTGACGGCCGTTCTGAACTTTGGGATTTTCTTGAAAAGCTACGTATAAAGACCGCAACCAGTAAAGACGCCCGCATTCAACACAAGCAAATCAGCTTATACATTCAATTACTGCAAGATAACGGCACTCGTCTGAATCAGAATATAACCAAGCATCTTGAAGATGGCATTTGGGAACTTCGCCCAGGCAATAACCGTATATTTTATTTTTTCTTTGAAAATGATACTTTTGTCCTGCTTCATTATTTCCACAAAAAGTCACAGAAGACTCCGAAATGCGAAATTGAAAAAGCAAAAAGTGAACGTGCCGATTATATAGCCAGAAAGGAGGCTAACCAACTATGAAAACGTGGAATGACTATAAAGAACATGTCAAAATTGTTGATCCTGTGATTGCCAAGGACATGGAGGAAATTGAGGTCATCTCCTCAATTGTCAGCGCCATGGTAGAACAGCGTACTGCCATGGGGATCAGCCAACGGGAACTCGCTGCAATGTGCGGAATTCCCCAGTCCTCCGTTGCCCGGATTGAATCCTGTAAAACAACACCTAATCTGGGCACACTCCTTAACATTTTCCAACATCTCGGTTTACAATTAACTGTAACTCCTTCAAAGCCAACACTCTGACAGATATAGGGAACGAAGATTCCTATATCATAAAAAAAACGGGCGCCGGAGACATGGACCTCCGACGTCCGTTTTTTGCACATTTTCAATTTGCGAACCCTGCTGCCTCTACGGCAGAAGTTTCTTCTTAATTAGCATACTGCTTTGCAGCATATTCCGACACTACTTTTGTAGACTCAATCAGGCTGACCTCATTTGCAATCCCTTTCCCGGCAATATCAAATGCGGTTCCATGGTCCACAGAGCTTCTGATAAATGGCAGTCCAAATGTAAGCGTCACCGATTTTTCAAAATCCAGGGTCTTACATGCAATATGCCCCTGGTCATGGTACAGTGAGAGAATCGCGTCATATTTTCCCGACTTTCCAATATGGAATACCGAATCCGCGGGACAAGGTCCAACCGCGTTGATTCCCAGCTTCTGCGCCTCTTTTACTGCCGGTATCAGATCAGTAATCTCCTCTGTCCCAAACAGTCCGTTATCTCCGTTATGTGGATTCAGCCCTGCCACTGCGATCAGCGGATTCTGGATGCCTATCTTTCTCAATTCTTTATCAATATTGATCACGTTTTCCAGAACAACATCTTTTGTCGCGTAATGGCATGCGTCCACAAGGGACATATGACGGCTCACGAAAAATACCCGCAGCTTGTGGCAGGAAAACATTGTGAGTGCGTAAGGAGAATTGGTTTGATGCTGATATATCTCTGTATGGCCCGGTTCTTTTATCCCCACAAGTTTTATCGCTTCTTTATGTATGGGGCTGGTCGAGACAGCGTCAATTTTCTTTGCCATTCCAAGCTCAATGGATTTCATAATCCAGTCCACCGCCATCTGTCCTGCCAGCTTCTGTACCTTTCCCCATTCAATGGAAGCGGTATCATAATCTCCGGTCTCCAAAATATCGATCGTTCCGAATTCATACTTCGCTTCCGAAGGATCCTGGATCTTATTGTATTTCAGCTCTTTGCCAAGTACCCTTGCCGCCCTTTCCATAATGTCCCTGCTTCCGATTACAAAGGGTCTGCAGCATTCATGAATTTCTTCGGACAGCATCGCCCCTGTTACGATTTCCGGACCGATTCCCGCCGGATCTCCCATTGTAATTGCGGTCACAGGCTTAAAACCTGCCTTGCTTTTGTTTTCTGCTGTATTAATCATAAAATCCCTCCGGTGCCTTTTTTAATGTGTCGAACTGCTTCCGGTCATGGCCGAACCAGACCTGCGCATGGCTCTGAGCCGCAATCTTTTTGATATATTTCAGGCTCCTTCTCCATCCAACCGTATCATATACGACCCCCGGCTCCTGCTCTTTTTCATAATTCTCTGTACAGTATACCGCATCCGAGGTAATAAGTACAGTCCCTGTATTATCCTGTTGATGAACAGGAAGTAATTGTGCTTCTCGTAAATGAGTGCTATACTAAGAATACTTGGCAAGGTTTTCCAACCAATGAATCCGGGATTTGTTAAAGGAGGGACTAGAATTTTATGGAAGTCAGATTTTATGATGATATCGAGGATTCTTTATTAAAATTTGCAGTCATTATTTCTAAGTCAGATGGAAAATGGGTGTTTTGTAAGCATAGGGAAAGGGAAACCTATGAAATTCCAGGCGGACACAGGGATGATGGCGAAGCAATAGAAGATACCGCGAAAAGAGAACTGAGATAGGAAACCGGAGCCATTGATTTTACTATAAAGCCCGTATGCATATACTCTGTTACGGGAAAAAACGAAGTGAATAAAGCAGGAAATGAAACTTATGGTATGCTCTATTATGCAGATATCAAAACATATGATAATGACTTGCATAATGAAATTGAAAAGATCGTATTGTCTGACACATTGCCCACAGACTGGACATATCCATTGATACAACCCTTGCTTATCAATGAATATAAGCGAAGGATGAAGTTGAAATAATGATTAGACTCAGCCGATTATGGCACAATTATAATATGAGTTACAATAGGAGGAAAAATAAAATGCAGCATTTTGAATGCGACTATCTGGAAGGATGCCACCCGCAGATCTTAAAAAAGCTTATGGAAATAAATATGGAGAAAAACGCAGGATACGGTAATGATTCTTACTGCAGCCGCGCTGCGGACAAAATCCGCCTTGCCTGCAAAGCGCCGGACGCCGGCGTATATTTTCTGACAGGAGGAACCCAGTCCAACTCCGCCGTCATAAGCGCTCTTCTTAAATCTTACCAAGGTGTGATTTCCGCCGATACAGGGCATGTGAACGTACATGAGGCCGGCGCTATCGAAGCCCGCGGGCATAAGGTGATCGCCCTGCCCCATACGGACGGGAAGCTTCTCCCGGACATCCTGGAGCAATACCTCATCTCCTTTTACGCGGACGAGACCTATCTTCATATGGTCCAGCCGGGAATGGTTTATCTCTCCCATCCTACGGAAAACGGAACTCTTTATACCAAGGACGAATTGTGCCGTCTGCATACGATTTGCCAAAGCTACCATCTTCCGCTCTTTATTGACGGGGCCAGGCTGGGGTACGGTCTATGTGCAGACAATACAGATGTTTCTCTTCCGGATATCGCGGCATATGCCGATGCATTCTACATCGGCGGGACAAAACTTGGCGCTCTTTTTGGGGAGGCCGTCGTTTTCCCGGATAAGTCCCTCGTCCCTTATTTTTTCACACACATTAAGCAGCACGGCGCCCTTCTTGCCAAAGGCTGGCTGATTGGAATGCAGTTCGACATCCTTTTTACAGACGATCTATATTTTAAAGGGGCGCGGCACGCCGTCTGTATGGCTATGAAACTAAAAAAGGCTCTTACAGAAAAGGGCTATGAATTTGCATGGGATTCCAGCACGAACCAGCAGTTTGTTATCATTGATGACAAAAAATACCAGACACTAAAAGAAAAGGTTACTTTTAGTGTCTGGGAAAAGAAAGATGAGACTCATATTGTCGTCCGCTTCGCCACAAGCTGGGCGACAAAGGAAAGCGATATCGATACCCTTATCTCTTTCTTTTAGAAGACTTCTTTTTACAGACGATCTATATTTTAAAGGGGCGCGGCACGCCGTCTGTATGGCTA
>CAMNWW010000138.1 GCA_946566415.1 uncultured Lachnospiraceae bacterium
CCATGTTCGATATGATAATTCAGGATCTCATCCAATTTATCATAATTAATGCTCTCATCTGCACGAAACGGTGTGATGACCGCCACGCCTGAACCTGTAAAAACAGACATAATATTCCTCCTCGACTTTACAAAACTAAGTTCAGTTTAGCATCAAACAGGAGCGATGTCAATCCAGGCGGATATGGAAAATTTCCTCCCTTATTGCTGCAAAGCATCCATACACTCAAGTTTGCTCACCGACACCTCATAGGCGGTACGTTTCTGGCTCTCTGTCTCGGATAATTTTTTTATGTACTCGCGGCTCTGGATCCGCCCTAATACCTGAACATGCTCTCCTACCTCGAATCCGGAAGCATACCGCGCGTTCCTCCCCCAGCAGATGCAAGGGATATAATCCGATTTACCATAAGGCCGGTTCACGGCTAAAAGCAGGTCGGCGATCTCCCTTCCCAGCGGTGTTTTCCGGTAGATCGGCTCTTTACAGATATAACCGTCAAGCAGGATACTGTTCGTCTTTGACCCGTCCGGCTCCTCCTCCACAAATGCGACTTCTCGAACGAAAACAGATAAAACCAGACGATTCTTTTGTTCTTCGTGCCGGTTGTAAGAACGGAACTGCCCGTATGCCTCAATGTAACTTCCCGTATAATCCTGCGTCACATCAAGCAGCCGTTCTGAAATCATGAGCGGAATTCTGTCGCAGGAGTCGCTGAGCCTTCTTACCAGCACCTCCACCATATAGAATCCTTCTCCAAACACCTCGTGGCTGAACGAGAATCCTGTCGCCACCTGTCCCCTGATAGTTACCTGGTTGTTTTCAATGATCTTATCTGACATAATGTTGTAATTCTCCTTCCTTTTCGTCGGCGTATTTTATTTGCCCTGTTTCAATTTGCATCCCTCGTGCCACTGCACTTAAGGGAGGTACTTTTAAGTCAATACTTAATCTATGCTTAGAAAAACACATTTAGAACCAAAATTCAAAAATTTTTCGTAGGGCTTGTAAATTTTTTTAGATATGATAAACTATACAGGTTACAACATTATATAGGTAGAAAAGAAGGATGTAAAACTATGAAAACAAAGCGTGAAGACATCAGAAATATCGCAATTATCGCCCATGTAGACCATGGAAAAACCACTTTGGTGGACGAGCTGTTAAAGCAGAGCGGCGTATTTCGGGAAAATCAGACGGTTGCCGAACGCGTCATGGATTCTAACGACATTGAGCGCGAAAGAGGCATAACCATCCTTTCCAAAAATACCGCTGTTTCTTATAAAGGTACCAAGATCAATATAATCGACACGCCGGGCCATGCTGATTTCGGCGGCGAAGTGGAACGTGTCCTCAAGATGGTGAACGGCGTCATCCTCGTGGTGGACGCCTTTGAGGGCGCTATGCCCCAGACCAAATTCGTCCTCAAAAAAGCGCTGGCGCTCAAACTTCCGGTCATCGTCTGCATTAACAAGATTGACCGCCCCGAGGCGCGTCCGGAAGGCGTCATCGACGAGGTCATTGAACTTCTTATCGACTTGGGCGCTTCGGACGAACAGCTTGACTGCCCGTTCATCTATGCCTCCGCCCGGGACGGATATGCCACCTACCATGAAGATGACGAGCCAAAGGATATGATCCCTCTTTTCGAGACGATCCTGGACTATATTCCTGCCCCGGAAGGCGACCCGGATGCAGGCACACAGGTCCTTATCAGCACCATCGACTATAATGAATACGTGGGCCGTATCGGTGTGGGCAAAGTAGATAATGGAACCATTTCCGTGAACCAGGAGGTTATCCTGGTGAATCACCACGATCCTGATAAGCAGAAAAAGGTCAAAATCAGTAAGTTATATGAATTTGACGGACTGAATAAAGTAGACGTAAGGGAAGCGACCATCGGCTCTATCGTAGCGATTTCCGGTATTTCCGATATTTCCATCGGCGACACGATCTGTTCGGCAGACTGTCCGAAACCAATCGAATTTCAGAAAATTTCAGAACCCACAATCGCCATGCAGTTTGTCGTAAACGACAGCCCCTTTGCCGGACGGGAAGGAAAGTACGTGACCTCCCGCCATCTGCGCGACCGTCTGTTCCGGGAGCTGAACACGGATGTCAGCCTTCGTGTGGAAGAAACGGATAATACCGACAGCTTCAAAGTTTCCGGGCGCGGCGAGCTGCATTTGTCCGTTTTGATCGAAAATATGCGCCGGGAAGGGTATGAATTTGCGGTGAGCAAAGCGGAAGTCCTTTATAAAGAAGATGAAAAGGGACGTAAACTTGAGCCTATGGAGATCGCCTATGTCGATGTGCCGGATGAATTCACCGGAACCGTCATCGACAAATTAAGCCAAAGGAAAGGTGAGCTGCTCAATATGACCGTGTCGAACGGGGGTTATACCCGGCTTGAATTTTCTATTCCCTCCCGCGGTCTTATTGGATACCGCGGCGATTTCCTGACGGATACGAAAGGGAACGGAATCATGAATACCGCGTTCGACGGATATGCTCCTTATAAGGGCGACATCCAGTACCGGAACCAGGGATCGCTTATCGCTTTTGAAACAGGCGAGGCCGTCGCCTACGGTCTGTTCAACGCACAGGACAGAGGGATCCTTTTTATCGGCCCGGGCGAAAAGGTCTATGCCGGAATGGTGGTCGGTGAAAACGCCAAGACAGACGACATTGAGCTGAATGTATGTAAGACCAAACACCTCACCAACACCCGTTCCTCCAGCGCGGACGAAGCGCTTAAACTGACTCCGCCGAAGATCTTAAGCCTTGAGCAGGCGCTGGACTTCATTGACACGGATGAGCTTTTGGAGGTAACTCCGAAGTCACTTCGCATCCGCAAAAAAATTCTGGATTCTAAAATGAGAAAACGAGGAATCAGTTAAATGGATATATTATGGGCATTGTCCGAAATAAGGACACCTTTTTTCGATCATTTTTTTCAGTTTGTGACATACCTAGGGCAGGAACTATTCCTGATCTCTATCGTATGCGCGCTTTACTGGTGCGCAGACAAAAAACTTGCCGCCCAGATCGGTTTCACCTATGTCGCTGCGGGTCTTAGCGTTCAGGGCCTTAAAATCGCGTTCCGTATTCCCAGGCCCTGGGTGTTGGATCCGGATTTCCATGCCGTAGAAAGCGCCGTCCCTGCGGCTACCGGATATTCCTTTCCCAGCGGCCACACACAGGCGGGGACAAGCCTTTTTGCGCCTCTTGCCTTCCACACAAAGAAACGGTATCTCAAATGCATTTATACCGCCATGTTTCTTCTGATAGGCCTGTCCCGTATGTACTTAGGATGCCACACGCCGAAAGACGTCCTTGCCGCAATTTGCGTCTCGCTTCTTGCATCCTGGCTCATTCACAGGTACCAGGATACACTGACGGAAAAGCCCCGCCTTACCGGATGGGTATCTCTCACAGTCGCTGCGTTTGCATTTTTGATCTGCCTCTATGCTTTTCTTCTCTATCACGGCGAGGTTATCGAAGCGCGGTATGCTTCCGACTGTTTCAAAGCGTCGGGCGCCGCGTTTGGTTTTGCCGCAGGCTGGTATCTGGAGCAGAAACATCTGAACTTTTCCCCTGAAGTATCCGGCTCCCGCCTCGTCTTCCGCTTTTTATTCGGGCTTGCGGTAACTGCCGCCCTTCAGTTTTCTCTGAAGGCCCTGATCGGACAGACATTTGCCGGACAGATGATACAGCACGCCGTTGTCATTTTCTGGATTATTTATGTATATCCTTACATTTTTACACATTCAAAAGAAAAAAACTGAAATTTTCTTTACACTTTTCTCTTTTTCCGATACAATTTAAATAAAAGCACAGCTATCACGTTTGAAAGGAGAAATGTATGAAAAAGTATTTTGACGCCGGTCTTCAGAAAGTGACCATTTTTCTGGAAATCTTCATCTCATTGATGCTGGCCGTCGGGATCATCCTTATGGCGCTCCGTCTTGCGCTTTCCCTGACGAACATCCCTGATTTGGAGGTGTACCCGAATTATGACGACCTTCTGGAGACTTGTTTTAACCTGATCATCGGCGTAGAGCTGATCCGCATGCTGTACCAGCATAAGCCTTCCACGGTATTCGAGGTGCTGCTTTTTGCCATCGCCCGCCAGATCATCATTGATCACTCCAATCCTGTTTCCAGTCTAATCGGCGTGATCTCCCTCGCACTTTTATTCGCCACCCGGAAATTCCTGTTCATCGAATTTGATGAATCGGATACCTTTATTTTCCGTGCTTCCTCCAAAGTAAGGCATGTCAATAATATTGTGCATGTCCATATTCCTTATGAAGATGAACAGACGCTTCTTGACATCATTCAGACTCGTTTTAAAGAGGAAGGCACTGAGATCGGGGTCGGTGCATGCGCCTACTATGACAACTTTGGGCTTAGGGTCGCGAAGATGAATCACGGAGGAATCTCCCGCATTGAAGTGATCCGTTCAAAAGCATAACTTTTTTGCGTTTTCCATTGCATGTACATAGGAAAATGGAGTATAATAAGTGCATGAACAGAAGATGGAAAATCCTTCCGTCTTTGTCAGTTTTTATCCGGAGGACAAGTTCCAGAGGAGGGACATCTTTTGCGAAATATCTCTCCGGAAATTTATGAAAAAGGAGTTGAGCTGTATGAAATTTATCATTAGCGGAAGAAACATGGACATTACGCCCGGTCTGAGACAGGCTGTGGAACAGAAACTGGGTAAACTAGAAAAGTATTTTACTCCTGAAACTGAGATTATCGTAACCTTGAGTGTGGAAAAGGAACGTCAAAAAATCGAGGTCACGATTCCTGTCAAGGGCAACATCATCCGCTCTGAACAGGAAAGCAGCGATATGTACGTATCTATTGATTTAGTGGAAGAGATCATTGAGCGTCAGCTTAGAAAATATAAGACAAAGCTTATTGCTAAGCATCAGGGAGGGCATGACTTCCGCCAGGAATTTATCGAGGAAGATAACGCTGCAGGTTATGACCCTGACGAGATCCGGATCGTCCGTACTAAGCGTTTCGGCATCAAACCGATGTTCCCGGAGGACGCGTGTATCCAGATGGAACTTTTGGGGCACAGCTTCTATGTGTTCAGCAATGCTGAGACGGACGAGGTCAATGTTGTGTATAGGAGGAAGAACGGCACTTATGGATTGATTGAGCCGGAATTTCAATAATGATTAGGTTGTAAATAGAATTGCTGACTTAATAATTTAAAAACAGATCCGATATCACTGTTCATCATCTAGTGATGTCGGATCTGTTTCGTATCTCCTTCTATTCTTCTCCCACTATCCTCACCGCTGTTCCGTAAGCGATCACTTCCGCCGCACCCTGCATCACCGCGGAGGACGCATACCTGACATTGACAATCGCGTCAGCGCCCAGGCCTTCGGCTTCCTCCACCATACGCTTCGTGGCGATCGCTCTCGCCTCGTTCATCATCTCATTGTAGGCTTTCAGCTCTCCGCCGACAAGAGTCTTAAATCCCTGTGTGATATCCTTCCCCAGATGCTTCGACTGGATCGTGCTCCCTTTTACAAGACCCAGCATCTCCAGCTTTTTTCCTGTGATGTAATCAGTATTGACTAAGATCATCTTCTTCACCGCTCCTTATCTCTTTTATTCTCTGCACGCAGACCGCGATCATTACACCTGCCAAGATAAGTGGAATCAGGCCAAAGAAAATCCACACCCAGAAAGACGGCACCACTATAAGAGCAGCCATACTGAATATTACAAGATACAGGACCAATATAGCCGTGATAATCACAGGCGCTATCATTTTCTTCTCATGTTCCTCCATTTATCCCACCTCCATCTTAGTATTATCTTACCACAGGCAGGACAAAAATTATACTGCTAATTACCTAAGACTCTTCATCGCCGAATAGGCGATTAAATTCAGGTACCCCGAGTGCGTCTGCACGAGGGGTTATCCAACAATTTCCCTCCCTTCAGCCTCAGCTCCACATCCGCCTCTTTTGCCAGTTCTTTGCTGTGCGTAACGACAATTACACATTTATCCTGTTCATGGGCGAGCGCCTTAAATATCCCGATAATATCCTTCGCAGTTTCTTCGTCCAGATTCCCGGTGGGTTCGTCGGCCAGAAGGATCGGGGCTTTACTGGCAAGCGCCCTGGCGATGGCCGCCCT
>CAMNWW010000139.1 GCA_946566415.1 uncultured Lachnospiraceae bacterium
GGCATCTGGTTCTCATCTAAAACCCAGTCTCCGTTATCATTTACAAGATAAAAATCCGCGCCTCTCTGCGACAGACTGAAATGACCGTTCCTTGAATAAGTTACATTGCCGCTGATCGGACTTTGGAGCATAAAAAATCCTTTCTCCACGATAGCATAATCGTAAGCGCCTTCACTCGGCACAAAAGTATAAGGATCAAATTTTGTATCCGTTTTTTCCACGACGATACCAACTCCTGCTTTCATCGGAGTATCGTCTCCCCTGTAGTTGTTCAGATTGTAGTACATCAAATCCGAAAATACAGCGCTTTTTGTCTTATACCCATAGTTGTTCACGTTCGCAAAGTTGTTTGCGATGACATCGAGCTTTTTCTGTTCTTCCATCGCGCCCCTTGCCGCTGTGTAAAATGATGTATACATAACGCTCTCTCCTCTTTGTTGTTAAAATGCTTTAAAGCCTGATATCGTATTTATGATAAAGAGCCAAGCCCTGTGATCTTTCCGATCAGCTGGTCGTACATCCGAAATATCTGGGCTGAGCTCTGCAGCACCCGCTGCCCGCTCATCATCATGGTCATCTGCTCCGCCATATTCACGTTAGAGTACTCTGTATATTTCTGTGAAACCTTAACGTTCTGTGCCGCCTGCGGCTGCGCGGCCGCCTGAAACACGCCGCCCGTAATCTTCGTGAGCTGCCCGTAATCTGCAAAATCCACGATCTGGAGCTGTCCGAAAGTCTGATATCCGTCCGCTGTCGCAACGACTCCTTGTGTATTAATACTCACATCGTCTGTCGTAAGCTGGATCGGAGCATTATCAACTCCCAGCACACGCCCGATTCCCGGAAGCGTAAGATATCCTTCATTGTCCAGGTTGAACGCACCGTCCCTTGTATACACAACTCCGTTATTCGTCTGTATAGCAAAAAAACCATTGCCTGAAAGCGCCACGTCAAGCGCGCTTCCCGTCTCCCTTAGTCCGCCTTCCGTGTAATCCGTCACACGTTCGTCTGCGATATTCATTCTGGAGACGGTGCCTACGGCGGTCTTTCCTTCCTTGTCATACCGATAGATCATTTCCTCGCGGAACGTGCTCTCCATCAGTCTGTCAGTCTTATAGCCGGGAGTTGAAACATTCGCTATATTATTACTGATGACGTTCATACTTCGATTCTGAGTAATCATATTAGAAGCCAAATCATAATATCCCTGGAACATTTTATTTCTCCTTTTCTTCATTGAATTTTTCCATATGCTTCCTAAGCTTCTTAATGGCGTTCGCGTGAATCTGCGAAACCCGGGGCTCGCTCACCTGGAGTACCTCTGCGATCTGCCTCATGTTCAGCTCGTCTATATAGTACAGTGAAATTACAAGCTGTTCGTTTTCCTTTAGACTGCCGATTCCCTCCGCCAGTTCTTCCGTCAGTTCCTTCCTAAGGAGCTGGTTCTCCGGCTGCTCATTCATCTCTCCCTGCGGAAGTTTAACGCTGATTTCACTCCCCTGCGCCTCAGCCAGCACCATATCCAGGGAGAGGATATTAAACAGCGCCGCTTTGCGCATCGTCTCGTGATATTTCTCCGGCGTGATCTCTAAATATTCTGTGACTTCCTGCACGGAAGGATAATACCCTAATTTATTATATAACGTTGTCACCGCATCTTCAATATCTCTTGTGCTCTTTCTTGTACTTCTTGGCACCCAATCCTGCTTTCGTGCAAGATCAATAATCATTCCCTTAATCCGTTTTGATATATAAGTCTCAAATTTTACGTTTTTATCCATGTCGAACTTATCAATAGCGGCCATGATCGCGATGACCCCTTCATTGATAATATCGTCCACCTGAAAAAAACTCATATAGATATCCCGCATCTGAAGCGCAATACTCTTCACAAGATAGATATAACGCATGACGATCTCCTGTTTTACTTCCAGGCTTCCTGTCTCTTTATACAGTTTTAGTAGCTCTTCATTCGTCTTCTCTTTATATGAGCCCTGTGTGTTCATATTGACTGCCTCACTCACATCTTCCGCTTACAGCGTGATATTTCCGATCGCCTGAATCTGGATATTATTACTGATCTCATTAAAAGAAAGTACATGTACGTCCGGATAGAACTGTTCGACCAAACGGTAAAAATGTACCCGGACCACCTGGCTTGTAAGTACAAGCGGCGTCTGTGCAAGTTCATGGAACTTCTTCACTTCATCCGCAAGCTGTGTAATGACACTTTGCATAACGTCCGGACTAAGCGCAAGATACATTCCCCGCTCGCCTGCCGTCAGGCTGGTAACAATATTCTTTTCCAGTTCTGCGTCCAGCGTCACCACTTTCATGCTGCCGCCTTCGCAGAATTTTCTTGTGATCGTACGCTTTAACGCCACACGGATATTCTCTGTGATCGTATCCAGGTCCTTGACTGTCATAGCCGAATCGACGATCGTCTCCATGATCGTCTCCATATCCTTGATCGGAATACCCTCCTTTAGCAGGTTTGTCAGGATCTTCTGGAAATTCCCATAAGAAATTAATGCTGGTATCAATTCGTCCACAAGCTCCGGAGACTGCTGTTTCATATTGTCGATCAGGCGTACCACCTCCTGGCGGTTCAAAAGTTCATGCGCATGCTTCTTCACTGTCTCCGACAGATGCGTAAGCATGACCGACAACGGATCGATAACGGTATAGCCGTAAATCTCCGCCATTTCCTTTTTGTCCACAGTGATCCATTTGCTTGGAATACCATATGCCGGTTCGATCGTATCAATTCCATCGATTTCCTTCTCCAGGTTCGGAGGCTCAAGCGCAAGGTAGTAATCTACCAGGATTTCACCCTTTGCCACCTCTTCGCCTTTGATCTTGATCACATACTGGTTCGTATTCAGGCTGGAACTGTCGCGCAGCCGGATGGAGGGAATAACAAGTCCCATCTCCTGCGCGTACTGCCTTCGGAAAATAACGATACGGTCGATCATCTTACCGCCGCTCGCCTCATCCACAAGCGGGATCAGGCTGTAGCCGAATTCCATCTCGATTGGTTCTACTGAAATCAGTGAGTATACACTGTTGATATCTTTGAAGCTCTCCTCTTCCGCCGCCTGTATCTGCTCGGCTTCCGAGACGCCCACGCCTCCCTGCGCCTGCGCGGGAACCCCCATCTCTTCCATACGGCGTGAAAGCTGCCAGCCGCCGATCAGAAGGACTCCCGAGACGACCGCAAGCTGAAACTTCGGCATTCCGGGAACAAAAAGCAGGATAGCAAGGACGCCGCCCGCTATCATCATAGCCCTGGGCTGCGCCAGGAACTGCTTCGTCACATCCACGTTCAAACTGTCTTCCGCGACCGCACGGGTCACGATCATACCTGTCGCTGTGGAAATCAAAAGCGCCGGTATCTGAGATACCAGGCCGTCGCCGACGGTTGCGATCGCATATACGGAAAGTACTTCTGTAAAATCCATTCCGCCCTGTACCATACCGATGATACAGCCGCCGATGAAGTTTACCGCCGTTATGATAAGGGACATGGTCGCGTCCCCTTTTACGATCTTCGTGGCGCCGTCCATGGAACCGTAGAAATCCGCTTCCTTCTGGATCTTATGACGCCGCTCTTTCGCCTCCTGTTCATTAATAAGGCCGCTCCCCAAGTCGGCGTCGATCGCCATCTGTTTTCCAGGCATAGCGTCCAAAGTAAATCTTGCCGCAACTTCCGCCACACGTTCCGCGCCCTTGGTAATAACAAGGAACTGCACTAAAACGATAATCAGGAAGATGACGACTCCGACAACGACATTGCCCTGAAGAACAAAATCACCCATCGCCTTGATGACCGCTCCCGCCGTACCGGAATTACCGAGAATACTTCTTGTTGAAGAAACGTTGATTCCGATTCGGAACAGCGTTGTGATCAAAAGCAGCGAAGGAAAGATCGAAAATTCCAGCGGCTCTTTGATATTCATGCTGACCAGAAGGATCACCATGGATATCGCAATATTCAAAATAATCATAACATCGAGAAAAAAAGTACTCAGCGGTATGATCAAAAGCAACACAATCATAACTACGATCAAGGATACCGCATTATTCAAAATTCTTTTCATGTTCTACACCAACTTTTTATTCATACGGAATACCTCGACCAGGATTTCCGCCACTACTCCATAGTATTCGGCAGGAATTTCACCGTTCAGCGGTGTTGAGGCATAAATCCCTCTTGCTAATGGTTTATTTTCTATAATCTTGACTCCGCTTTCTTCTCCGACCTCCACGATCTTGAGGGCTATCAAATCTTGACCCTTAGCGACCAGGATCGGCGCGTTGTCATGGTCTATGTCATATTTCAACGCAACCGCATAATGGGTTGGGTTTCGGATAATCACATCCGCGTCCGGCACTGCCTGCATCATACGGCTTCTTGCCATGCTTTGCTGGAGACTTCGGATCCTGCCCTTAATCTGGGGATTTCCTTCTGTCTGTTTAAATTCTTCCTTAACCTCTTCCTTGGACATCTTCATGTCCTTCTCAAAAGACCAGCGTTGATAAAAGAAATCAAACCCCGCAATGGCAGCAAACGCAAGGCTTATCTTTAGGACCATATTCATGATCTCCTGCAGCACGTAGGTAAACGCGGCCCCCGCATTGACGTCCAGCATTCTTGAAATCGTAACGATCTCATCACGCAGAATCTGATACAGGATAACAGATAATATAATTAATTTTATTGTTGATTTTATAAGCTCGATCAAATTTTTAACAGAAAACAGTTTCTTAATACCGTTGATCGGATTCAACTTGCTGAGCTTAAACTTCATAGGCTCTTTGGTAAAAAGAAACCGGGTCTGCACTCCGGTAGCGACTACCGCGATCGCAATACTGATAACGCCCAGCGGAAAAATACACTTTGCCAGGGCCACTGCCGCACCCATTCCTATCTCTTGCAGGCTCCCCAGCGTCAGCTCTTCTATCTTACCCGCAGCGCTGATCTGAAAAACCATAATCTCCCGCATAGAGCGGTAAATCATTGGAAAGAGCAATTTTAAACTATAAAAACATCCTAAAAGCGAAGCAACGACAATCACATCCTTGCTCGATGCAACGTGACCTTTCTTTCGTTCGTCCCTTCGCTTCTTAGGTGTGGCTTTTTCGGTTTTTTCATCTGACGCCAAAGGTACTCACTTCTCTTTCTGGATCCGTCTTTATCTATAGGTATGTCAGGATTCCCTGGAGCGTTTTCATCATTGTAGTTATAATGCCTTTCAGAAAGCTTCCGATCGGCGAAAATAGAATGACTAAAAGCCCTGTCCCGACAATTAATTTCATTTGAATATTTATAATCAGGATACTAATCTGCGGCGCTACTTTATTTACGATTCCGACGCCGACTTCTACCAAGAACTCCGCCGCAAGTATCGGTATAGACAGTTTAACCCCCATCTCCACGCATTCCAGGAATATCTCAATAATCCGTGCCGATAACTCCTTCGTAATTATAATTCCGCCATATGGGACAATCTCCGCCGAGGTAAGCAGAATCTTCATCAGCGCGAGATGTCCGTCGACTGCAAAAAAGAGCAGGATAAACCATGTCTGTAGCAAACTCCCCGTCACAGCAATCTGTGCATTGCTCTGAGGGTCGTATACTGTAGCCATGGACAGCCCCAACTGAAAATCGATGATGTAGCCTCCATAACTGATAATGAAAAAGAACAATTCCATGGCAAAACCAATGACATATCCCGCAGCAAATTCCTTTATTAAGAGAAATGCGAACTCAATCGTACTCCCTATCTCAAATGCCTGCTCTGCAGAAACAGAGTAGAGCAGCAAAGTCAGCATAAAAATAAACCCTGCTCTTACTGTTGAAGGTACATTATTCCTCCCCAACATCGGATTCAGCAAAATGAATCCCGACATTCTCATCAAAATTAAAGAAAACAAGGCCAACTGTGCGGCGCTGTCAAACATCATGTTACCACTCCTCGCATCAGCCCTGCATCATAGTAAAAATCCTGACGGTAAAATCCTGCAGCGCCTGAAGCATCCTTCCGCCTCCAAACACCAGGATAATCCCGATAACCAAAAGCTTGGGTACACATGTAACAGTCTGCACATGGATCTGGGTCGCCGCCTGAAGTCTCGCGAG
>CAMNWW010000140.1 GCA_946566415.1 uncultured Lachnospiraceae bacterium
TGTCCACTAACTTGTGTGCTGGAGCGATATGAACATCTTGGAAATAAAGTACAGCTCTTTACCCGGATCGGGGAAAATACGCTTTGTATCACCGCTCCGGTGACGGTGAGGGCGAAAGTGGGGCAGGAGCTTAAGGTGTATCTGGATAAGGATAAAGTGCATCTGTTCGATGCCGAGACAGGGATGAGGGTGTAAAAGAAAGTTATCTTTAAGAAACGAAAGAGGGAGAACAGAAGGAATGGGTATGAGGAGGGTCGTAAAGACAGGGAAAAAATACAGTTATGCGGATTGTTTTTTGATTCCGCTTAGCTGTGCTCCGGTATCGGCGGGGCTGATTATGTTCAACGATATTGTGCAGGCGTTGATTCCGTCTGTCCGGGCGCTTTTGCTTGCAGAGTTTGTAGACTCTGCGATCGCTTTATTAAAGGAAGAAAACGGGCGGTACGGACGTCTTACATTTTTGTTGGCGATGATACTGCTTACCATTTTATATGATACGGTCAAATATTCGGCAATAGAGTATACGAACCTGTGTGCGGAACTGAGAATTACCAAGGTATTTCGGACGCAGACCATGGAGAAGCGGGCGAGGCTCGAGTATAAGCATATTGAGGATAACGACACCTGGGAGCTTATTCAGCGGTGCTGCGGTGAAAATATGGCGGTGGACAAGATCGGGCGAGGGTACGATTTTTCGATGAAATTTTTATCTTTTCTGGTTCAGGCTGTATTTGCCACGACCGTTCTTTACACGTATTCGCCCCTTGCCGGCGTCCTGCTGGTAGTCTGTATGGTTCCGATCCTGATTATCGGACCAAAAAACGGCAAGAAGGTCTATGCGGCGGAGGCCGAAGCGCAGGAGCAGATCCGGCGTTCCAGCTATCTGGAGGAGGTGCTTGAGGGCAGGGAAAATATAGAAGAGCGGGAAATGTTCGGCTACACAGAGTATGTGACCGGTATGTGGAAAGAAAATAATGAGAGAAGGATACAAAAGACGATGGAGGCAAATAGGAAATATGCGGTAAATGAAGCAGTTATGACTGCGATTTCTTCATTTTTTAACATCGCAGTGATCGCGTCGATGCTGTTTGCCTTTAAAAAAGGCGAGGTGTCGGTGGGAACACTCCTTGGGTCGATTCATCTGGTGCAGGATCTGAAAGATAAAGCGAGGTGGAAATTCAGTGCGGCGGTGTTTGGTCTTGCGAAATCCCGGGAATGGCTCCAGGATCTGACAAAATTCTGCGCTTTGTCGGAACGCAGCGGAGCTCTTGAGGAGCCAAAGGCTATGAAGGATTTTTCCCTAGAGAGTATTGAGTTTCGTGATGTCACGTTCCGCTATCCGGGAACAGAGCGGGAAATATTAAAGGATTTTAACTGGAAGATAGAAAATGACCGGCATTACGCGATCGTGGGCGTGAACGGGGCGGGCAAGACGACGCTGACGAAGCTTTTGACGGGGATGTACGATAATTATTCCGGGGAAATCTTGATTAACGGAAAAGAGATAAAAGAGTACCCGCTTGGAGAACTAAAAAGAATATTCTCCGTGGTATACCAGGACTTTGCCAGGTATTATGTGACGTTCCGTGACAATATCCTGCTCGGAGACGTGGGAAGGCTATGCGAGGAAGGGGAAAGCAGCGACCTAAAGAAAGCGATTCAGATGAGCGGACTTAAAGAAACAGAGGATTCGCTGAAGGACGGGGCGGACACGTGGCTTGGAAAGATCAAGAGCGGGGGTCAGGATATCTCCGGAGGGCAGTGGCAGCGCCTTGCGCTTGCCAGGTGCATTTTCAGCCAGGCGCAGGTTCAGATTCTGGACGAGCCTACGGCGGCGTTGGATCCGGTCGCGGAGAGCCGTATCTACGAGACTTTTGGGGAAATGAGCCGGGGGAGGACGACCTTGTTCATCACACATCGGCTGGGAGCCGCCAAATTCGCGGACGAGATTATCGTATTAAGCGAAGGCAGGATCAAAGAGAAGGGAAGACATCAGGAGTTGATGGAACAAGAAGGAATCTACGCCTCCATGTTTGAGGCGCAAAGGAGTTGGTATCAATCATGACGGAAAAGAAACTTACGGGGAAAAGCAAGGTGATAAAGGAACTTGCCGGATTTGCCTTAAGGGAGGCAAACGGGGCGAGGAATCTTTTGATCTTTTTTAATATGGCGCGGGTCGCCGGTAGTTTTGCACAGTTATACGCGACACAGTTATTTTTTGATTCTCTGCAGTATTTTGCAGACGGCAGTATCGCGTTTGGCTCGGTGAGAAATGCTTTTTTACTGTATGTGGGGATATCCCTCCTGGTCGAACTTTCCAATCCGGTCATGGGTATCGTCAATCCATATTATTATCTGGAATTGAATAAAAGATTGAAACGCATCCTCTACAGGAAAGCGGGGAAATTATCGCCGATCTGTTATGAGGATACGGAAATCCTGGATCAGATAGAAAAGGCAGGCTCCGGGGCGGAAAGAGGAGCGGATGTGATCTGGATGTTTGTTTTCATTGGAAGCTATCAATTCGTGTATATTCTGGGAGCATGTATCTATATGCGTGCTTTGAAGCCAAGCTTTGTATTTGCAATTCTCCTGGCATTTCTTCCGATGCTGGCGTCAGTCTACCTGCGGGCCGGCTTCTATGGAAAGCTGGCGGATAAGTCCGCGCCTCTGAAACGGGAATACGAATATTTTGAGAAATGTATTGTGGGAAGGGAACATTTTAAAGAAACAAGACTTCTGGGAGCATTCTCTTTTTTCCGAGAGCTATATATGGATTCTTTTTCAGCCATGCAAAAGGAGCGTTTAAAGACCCGGAAAAAGACGGCGATCCTGGAGAGCGCCCTTTCGGCCTTGTCCGTACTGGGGCTGGGGGTCAGTATGATATTGGTATTCCGGGCTTTGCTGGCGGGAGAAATACTTGCCGGGACATTTGCGGTGGTATTAAACCTTGTTATGGAGTTTTATTCTATCCTGAACGGGGATCTGAAATATATGCTTGCGGATGTTTCGGAGAGCGCCGGCGAAGCGGAACGTTTTCTGCGTTTCCTGAAGCTCCCTGAGAGAGAGGGGGCTGTGGATGATATTCCAAAGTGGGGAGATATCGAGATGGACGGCGTGAGTTTCTCATATCCGGGAGCGGAAGAAGAAACGCTGAAGGATATTTCTTTTACCTGGAAAAAGGGGGAAACGCTGGCGATCGTCGGGGAGAACGGTTCTGGAAAATCAACTCTGGTAAGGCTTCTTTGCGGGATGTACCTCCCGGATAAGGGAAGTGTGCGTATGGACGGGCAGGATACCCGGGACTATTCGGCGTATGCTTTATATAAGGAAACTTCTGCGGTATTCCAGAAGTATCAGAGGTATCAGATGACCCTGCGTGAGAACATCAAAATCAGCGAGGCAGACAAGGAGGAAGACAAAGCGGTTCTAGGACATGTCCTGAAAGAGGTGGGAATTTCGCCGGAAGATAAGAATTTCCCACAAGGATATGATACCATGCTGTCCCGTGAATTTGGCGGGACGGATCTGTCCGGCGGGCAATGGCAGCGGATCGCGCTTGCAAGAGGATTCTATCGAAGCCATAAAAGAATCATATTGGATGAGCCGACGGCGGCGATCGACCCTTATGAAGAAACGCGGATTTACAATCGTTTTGCAGAAATTGCCAAAGAGAAATCAGCGGTGATCGTCACCCACCGTATCGGTTCGGTAAAGCTGGCCGACCGGATCCTGGTTATGAAAAAGGGTCGTCTGGTACAGATCGGCTCCCATGAATCATTGATAAAAGAGGACGGAGAATACAGAAGGATGTACGAGTCTCAGGAAAAGTGGTATCAAAGATGAGTAAAGAGAAAAAAGAATGGGGGTTATTCCAGCTTGCGTGGCCCATCTTTATCGGTAATATCCTGGGAATCCTTCTAGGATTTATCGACGTATATGTGCTTAGCTTAGTGGACGATATGGCGGCAAGCGCCATCAGCGCGGCAGGTCAGATGATGTCGGTCTGTACGTTGGTATTCGGGGTTGTGTGCGGCGCGACCAGTATCCTGGTAGCGCAGTATCTGGGAAAAGGGAACCGAGAGAGGGCTTCCCAGGTGACAGCTCTGTGTATTGTGATGAACGTAGCGTTCGGAATCTTGATTTCCGTGATCGTTCTGGTGTTCTACCGGCAGTTCCTTACCATGCTGGGAGCGAAAGGCGCGCTGTTCGATATGGCTGCTTCCTACATAAAGATAGTAGGCTGGGGCATTGCGCTGGACGCTTATCAAAGCGCCCTGGGAAGCGTCATGTACAGTCATGGGGAAACCAGGGTATCCATGTATCTCTCTTCCAGTATGGGAATCCTGAATCTGGTCTTGGATATGGTTATGGTTCTGGGGCTGTTTGGATTTCCGAGAATGGAAGTACAGGGCGCGGCGTACGCAACCTTGATTACAAAAATAATCTGCGCGATGCTGATGACAGCCGTATTTTTCAGAAGGATTGAATCCATAAAGATTTTCCGCTACATTGTTCAGGTGCATACCGGGGATGTGAAAGCGATTTTTAAGTTAGGAGTGCCAAGTATATTTGACTCCTTGAATTACAGTATTACGCAGCTTGTCATCACAGGAATTATTTTCCACAACCTGGAGGAAGTGGACATTATCGCAAGGACATATCTACAGAATATTGCAGTGTTTTTCCAACTGTTCACCGGAGCCATTTCCTCGGCGACGCAGCTTATGATCGGGCATGAAGTCGGAGCCGGGGATTATGAAAAGGCGGCCGCGGACTGTAAAAGGGGGCTGCGGATTTCCGTGTTGATGACAGGGCTTATCAGCCTGGGGGCGGTCTTTTTCTCTCGTCCTCTTTTTGGAATTTTCACGGATAATCAGGAGGTGATCCGCATTGGATTCTATCTGCTTCTGGCGAATGTAGCCGTGGAGATAGGGCGTGCGGTAAATGTGGTGTATGTGGGCGGCCTGCGGGGAGCGGGAGACGTGAGTATCCCGGTACTGATCGCGGTATGCTGCATGTGGGTGATCGCGGTCGGAGGTTCCTGGCTGTCGGTGAACCTGACAAAGTGGGGGATCGTTGGCGTATGGATCATAGCCGGGGTGGACGAGTGCGTCCGCGGCGTTATCATGCATGGAAGATGGAAGAGTGGGAAATGGAAGCTGCGCAGGCTGACAGAATAGTAGAAGATGGAGGAGAAAATGGGACGGCATATTATTGATTATCTGAAACAGTTTGACAAGAGGCTGGTAAGCCCTATCTGGGGAGGAGAAAAGGCGTTTCCGTTTCTGTGACTGGGGCATCTCGATATTTCCCAGGCGCTGGGGTTTAAGCTGGAACAGGCGACGCCGGTGCTGACCGTCGTAAAGCCGGGGCAGCTTAAGACAAAGGAAGAACTGGATGAGCTGATCGATCGGCGCCAATTCGACTATGGGTGTTTTGAACAAGAGATTTCCTATCTCAGACAGATGAAGGAAGAGAATCCCGACGGTATGAACGGAGGGGGATGTTTTGGTCCGCTTACGGTGGTATCGGGAATCCTTGGAGCAGAGAATATGTTGCGCTTCCTGGTGAAAGATCCAGAGATGGTAGAGCGGTTTGTGTCTTATGTGGCGGATTATATGGTCGAACTGGCCAAAAAAGAAACCGAAGCGGGCGAGGATTTTTTCTGGATCGCGGAGCCGTTGGCATCCCTTCTTTCACCGAAGAATTTCTGGAAGTTCTCAGGTCAATATCTGAAAAAGATTTTTGACGCTTCTCAGGTACCGGGATTCCTGCATGTATGCGGAAAGACGATAAAGCACACGGAATATATGGTGCGGACGGGGGCGGAGGTACTTAGCATTGACTATTGTACTGATATCGGGGAATGTATCCGTATGGTTGACGAGCGTGTGGTGATTATGGGAAATGTAAGCCCGAACACGCTTCGTCTGGGGACAAAGCAGGAAGTAGAAGAGGAAGTGAAGGGGATACTGGCGGTATGCGAGGGATTTCCAAATTTCATACTTAGTACAGGATGTTCTATTATGGGGGAGACGCCGGACGAGAATATGCAGGTTATGTTTGACTTATGCAGATAGGAGGAAATACCCTACGGGCATACCATGATGTCCTTAAAAAGCGTGGA
>CAMNWW010000141.1 GCA_946566415.1 uncultured Lachnospiraceae bacterium
TGATCGGGATCTCCTCCCCTTTCAGGCCGTCCGGATATCCCCGGCCGTCATACCGTTCATGATGCCACCGGCAAATCCGGTATCCCATCTCGATCAAAGGCTCCTGCTCCCTCATCGGGATATCCTTCAGCATACGCGCCCCTTCCGCCGAATGCGTCTTCATAATCTCATACTCTTCGGGCGTCAGTCTTCCCGGTTTATTAAGTATCTTGCTCGGAATCGAGATCTTCCCGATGTCATGCAGCGCCGACGCATTGCAGATCAGCGGAATATCCTTCTTAGAAATCTTATATTTATCCGTTTTTTCCAGCAGTCTTCGTAGTATCAGATCTGTCAGCGTACGGATGTGAAGTACATGAAGCCCGCTCTCTCCGTTACGGAACTCAACAATGTTAGAAAGGATCTCCACCATGATCTTATTGTCCCGCTCTTTTTCTACGATCTGTTCCGTCACCATATTCACAAGTTCTTTTTGTTTTGCCGAAAGCATGATCGTATTGATCACACGCCTGCGTACCGTCCTTTCGTCAAAAGGACGGCTGATGTAATCGTTCACGCCAAGATCGTAGGCTCTGTCCACGTACGCCGACGCCGCCTCCGCCGAAATCATAATAACCGGTATGCTCTTGATCCACCCATTTTTATTCATAACATCGAGCATCTCAAACCCGTCCATGACAGGCATAACAATATCAAGAAGCATCACTGCGATTTCCTGTTCATGACTATGTAAAATCGCCGACGCTTCCATTCCATTTTCCGCTTCAAGGATATCGTACTCGCTGCAGAGTATATCCGACAACAAAGAACGGTTCATTTCCGAATCATCGACAATTAAAATCTTTTTTCTTGCAGACAATTTTTCCTGTTCGCTCATAAAAATCCTTTCCTTAAAATATACCCGTAAGATACACTTTTTTATTAGATACTTTTCACAGCCGCTCCACTTGCAAACATAAAGCCAGACGTCAAAGCTTTCCGCCATATGATTGTGACTGCGGACAGTAATCCTTATTATCATATTATAAACAGACTGAACCTTGAAGTCAACACCCCGCTTCGCCTGTCCACGACACGAAATCAAATTTATTTCGTGCAAGCACGATGTGGATTCATTTGTCGGGCAACTCATATATTTTCAAGAATATGCGAAACAAACAGCTCCACCACATCGATATCCGTACAGGCGTACAGCATTCTTGCTCCTACAACATCCTCGATTTCATTAAAGATGAGCCTTCCCTGATGAAAAATGAAATCGATTCCTCCAAAATCGACAGACAGGGATTCCAATATCCGGCGGACTATCTTCTCTTCCCCGGGCGAAAGCAGATAAGGCTCCGCCTTTCCTCCAAGACAGAAATTGCTCCTGAAATCCGTCTTTGACGTGCGGAGCATCGCCGCGGCCACCTGGTTTCCGATCACATATACCCTGAGATCCTTCCCGATATCTGACGCAGGCTCCTGCAGAAGGGTCCTCCTTCCCGCAAATTTCCTGCTCAGATCAGCATATGTTTTTGCCCCGTCCGCCCAGAATACTTCTGTTCCTCCATGCCCGTCCACGCTCTTCATTATGCAGGGAAATGTGTCAAAGTCAAAATCTGCCCCGCTTCGATAGGGCATAATGTCAATCCCAAGATTTTTCACATAAGAAAGCGCCAGCTCTTTATCGTTTCCCAGAAGCGTTACATCCGAATTGTTGAACACCCTGCATCCCACAAGTTCCAGCCTCTTCGCCAGATTAAAACTTCGGGTACGGTTAATGACTGCATCCGGAAAATCCAGCTCGCCGCCGAGGTTTCTAAACGTGATTCTTGTATTCGACACACAAACCGACAGGTCTTCTTCTGTCATCAGCCTAAGAGAAATCCCCCTCTTACGGCAGGCGGTGAAGTACTTGTCGATATATTCTTTATTCCTTTCAATATCCCTCTTGTCATATAACAGCCACCATACCGCCATCTTTTTCTCCTGTTGTCTCACTTCATCTTAGCCCTTAATATTTCAACCTTATATGCATGTTCTTTTGTCTTTCGATTATAACTGATTCAACATTATCATAAACTCCTGACTATGGCAAGAATATGTTCCATGATCTCGTCCGCCGCATTGATTCCCGTACAATCATACAGATTTTTGAAATGTGCGTTGGAATTCGCCTCACAGAATACAGGCTCGTCCCCTTCTCCGAACAGGATATCAATCCCTCCGAAATCCAGCCCCAGGATCCGGCAGACCTTAAGCGCCATTTCTTCCTGCTCCACGTTTGGCACATACGGCTTCATCTTCCCGCCGTTTGTAAGATTCGCCCTGAAATCCGACGGATTATAGCGGTACATGGCCGCCGCCGCTCTATTTCCCGCCACATGGATTCTGATATCCCTCCCCCGGGACGACGCAATATATTCCTGAAGGAAAAAATTCCTTGGAAACACAGACCGGATGACGGATATAAGTTCTTCTTTGTTATGCGCAAGATAAACCTGCTGCCCGAATGAACCGAAACACTCCTTCACAACACAGGGATACCCTAAATCCTCCGCCGCATCCAGATAGTACTCCATGCCGGGACACTCGTCCGTCCGGAATGTCTTCGGGCCAAAGTATGTCTTCGGCATTCGGATTCCCTGATTCAAAAGAGCAATATGAGTCTTGGCCTTATCATCACAGACGGCAATGCTGTCGGCAGAATTAAAAAGACGCATCCCCTGCCCCTCCAGCATTTTCGCCAGCTTCACGTCCTTGTCCCAGAAAATAATGAAGTCCACATTTTCAGCCGCTTCTCTAAGGTCAAATCCTCTTCGCGCCGCCATGAACCACACTTCCTCATTTGTGTATCGCTCTATCTCGCATCCCCGCCGCTCTCCTGCCTGGATAAGCATGCGGAAAATCTCTTCAAATTTTTCACTTTTTACATATGCGTTTACAATCAGCCAGCCCCTCATCTTCCAAACCTCTTCCCCTTTTGTTTTGTACTATTATGCCTTCTTTTCAGCAAAAATGCAATAAACTCCTCTTTTTTTCTCCTTCATACACCTCTCTTAATTATTGACTCTTTTTGGGGAAGTGCTATACTATCTATGATGCCAGGGCGCTAAACGAAGCGGAGCGTAGATGTGGGAGCGCAAAGCGCGGAACAATCCGTAAGGCATCTTTTGACCCTAACATCTATCTATGGGAAAAGAAATAAAAAGAAAGTCAGGTAATCATATGGAACGCAACAAACTTTGTTGGTGTGGGAGCGGAAAAAAATACAAAAAATGCCATCTTGAAATTGATAATAGAATTGCCCGGCACGCAGATATGGGTGAAATTGTTCCCACGAGAGATATTTTAAAGTCGATTCCGCAGATAGCGCAGATAAAAAAGAGCGCGGCGCTCAATACTGCTGTCCTTGACCATGTAGCCGCGCACATCCGCACAGGAATGAACACGGAGGAGATCGACCGGCTGGTATATGATTTTACAGTATCCCACGGCGGCATACCGGCGCCTCTTCACTATCAGGGTTTCCCGAAAAGCGTCTGTACTTCTATTAATAATGAAGTCTGTCACGGCATACCGGATGAGAACATTATCCTGGAAGACGGCGACATCGTCAATGTGGACGTTTCTACTATTCTAAATGGTTATTATGCCGACGCTTCCCGTATGTTCATGATCGGGAACGTCAGCGAGCGGGCCAGGCGCCTGGTGGACGTTACCGCCGAGTGCGTAAAACTGGGGCTGGCGCAGGCAAAGCCCTGGAATCATCTGGGGGATATCGCTGATGCGATCAATTCTCATGCCCAGGCAAATGGATACTCTGTTGTGGAAGAGATCGGGGGACACGGAATAGGCCTTGAATTCCACGAAGAGCCGTGGGTCAGCTATGTTACCCCGAAGGGAAGCGAGATGCTCCTGGTTCCGGGAATGATCTTTACGATTGAGCCGATGATCAATGAAGGCGGTCCTGATTTTTTCATAGACGAGGACAACGGCTGGACGGTCTACACCGAAGACGACGGTCTTTCCGCCCAGATAGAATATATGGTCCTGATCACGGAAGACGGAGCCGAGGTATTATCAAAATAAGCCGTATTCAAAACACGCGCCTGGCTGGCGCGCAAAAAGCTGTGCATAGGGACTATCTTGACGCTCCCTGCGCACAGCTTTTTTGATTCAGCCTGCTTTACATCTTTCTATCTCGCGTACCCCACAAAGGTATTTCCATTCTCCTTAACCATTCCCTCCATCGTCTCGATCGTTACAGAATAGCGTCCCCCGTCCGCCGGGTCAAGATACGCCACATTTGTTTTATTATAACTGATCAAAAGTACTGCGTGGTCAGGGCTGATCATGGCGAGTACCGGTGTGTCTCTGCCGATCATATAAAGAATTTCTTCTGTGGTACAGCCACGAAGCCCCAAGCCTTCACCCCGGATATGGGCGCTAAGCACTGTCTCCGGCGCATTGCCGTCTTGAAGTTCAGCCGTTACGTCTACATCCTCCACGCCTTCCTTCTTAAGCATCTGCCGCAGGCACGCTGCTAATGTCGTCTCGCCATCCTCTGCTTTGAACCTTTCCATCCCTTCGACCTCGTAGGCCGCCGGTCTGTTCCCGCGCTCCCACACATAAGCCTGCCGCGAAGATACCGCTGTTCCTTCCAGCTCGTCCGCCTTCTGCACAGCCTGCCCTGCCCTGTCAAAAACCCCCTGCAGTTCACCTTTTGCATAGACATAATATTTCCCGGACATCTCCGCTTCATCAAAACTGATCTCCACCGACTTTCCGGACAGAGCCTGCTTCGGCTTGAGAAGCTTCGCCTGCTGATCTTGTATTCCTTCTGAAAAAGTCAGGCGCATAACCGTTCCAAGCCCTTCTTCCTGGTAAGCCTCCAGATATATGCCTTCCTCTTCTTCCTTTTCATTGTTCGTAATATAATCCTCTGTAATCGCCGTGTAAGTCTCTCCATTTTTTGACACACGGTTTAATGTCACCATATTCTCATTAATAAAGCCGTCAAGAATATATGTTCCTGATGCCTCGTATGTTTTCACAACCTTTTGCTCCTGGTTCACGATCTGAAGCCGGTACATCGGATAGACTGTCTGTCCCGCCGCCGTGCTCCCTGCGTCGGACCCTCGCAGAGTGCCGTATACAAAATCATTCTTTATGAATCCGATGGGCTTTACGTATTCTTCTCCCTGTGAGACAACCTGGAAGCTCTTGCCATCCGTAAGATCCAGCACCGTGATCTCCTGCGACTCGTTAAGCCGCCCGCCTATATGCTGATACGCGATTAAATGCCCGTCTGCCGACGCAGCATACTGCGACTCGTCAAGTCCTCTCACAAGCACCTGGCGGGTATCCGCCTCCATATCGACCGCGTATAAGGTTCCGTCCATCATGACATATAAATTTTTACTCTTGCCGCTGAAATACACAAATTTCCCCAGCTCCTCCTTCATCATATCATATCCTTTTAAACTCGGCACGAACGCCCGTTCCAACACCGAATTTTTCTCTGCGTTGAACTCGTAGACGGCGACGCCCGTCTCCCCTTCGTGGCTGCCTCTGTTCATGTAGCCGCAGACAGTGAATACGGTATTTCCATCTTTGTCGACAGATACAATATGGATTTCATGACGGTTATATCGGTTCCGTTCATCGGCATTTTCCGCATCGGCAAAACTAAACACCAGAGACATCTCATCCTCCGTCTTGTCATAGTTCCACAGTTCACGGTCTTGTACAAACGAAACAATCGTCCCTTCCGTGTTCGCTTGATATTCCAGATCCTCCGCCGCGATCCCAAGCTGGATCCCTTTTGCGCTTAAGGCATGATTGTCCCCGTCAAATATCTGATTCATCGTCCGGTCATAATCCATCAGATAAATCTTCTCATTAGATACGCGGACGCGGAAAAATTCTCTTACACTGTACAGTGCGTCCGGATCCACAGGCGAGCCCGGGCACCGCACCTGATAAAAGGCGGCAATCGACGTATACGCCGCGTTACATTCCTTGATCTCCCATCTCACCTGACCTTCCGCCCTCGGCTCTAAATTTCCCCAAGTCACCTGGCTTAGACTGGAATGAATCGTCACATTATGGAAATCATCCCGGCTCCCTTCTGACGTTGTCT
>CAMNWW010000142.1 GCA_946566415.1 uncultured Lachnospiraceae bacterium
GTATATGGAATCGGGTTTAAGCTCAAAGAAACTTTATGACTTCTTTAAAAGTTCTTTATGACTTTTTAAAGGAGAAAGCGGTATCATACCTTCAAGTTCTAAGAATAGGAACAAAAAGGAGGCGGCTTATGGGCGATTATGTGATAGAGACAAATCAGGTGACAAAAGCGTACGGATCGTTTCTTGCGCTTGACCGTGTAAGTATCCATGTAAAAAAAGGGAGTATCTATGGGCTTGTGGGCGATAACGGGGCCGGGAAAAGTACACTGCTTAAGCTGCTCGCAGGGCAGAGCTTCGCTACGGAGGGCGAAATAAGGATATTGGGCAGATCAGGGGAAAAGGAACTCGAAGACGTCCGTAAAAGCATCGGCTGTATGGTGGAACAGCCGGGATTTTTCCCCAATATGACCGTGGAACAGACGTTAAAATATTACTGTATCCAGAAAGGCGTTCCCGACGGCAGGCGGGCGGGGGAAATGATGCAGCTTACTGGAATCGCCGAAAAAAGGAAGACGAAATGCGCCGGACTTTCCATGGGGCAGAAGCAAAGGCTGGGGCTTGCGATCGCGATGATAGGGGCGCCCCAAATCCTCGTTCTGGACGAGCCGATCAACGGACTGGATCCCAGCGGTATCGTTGAGCTGCGGAGCCTTCTTCTTCGTTTAAACCAGGAAAAGAATATCACAATCCTGCTGTCAAGCCATATCCTCTCGGAACTCCAGCAGACCGCAGACGATTATGGATTTTTAAGCAGAGGGAAACTGATTGAAGAGATCAGCGCAAAGGCCCTGCGGGAAAAATGTTCAAATTGTATTGAGATCGTGATCCCAGACATCGAAAAATACGCGGCCTTGTTTGAAAAAGCTTTTCCGGAAGAAACATATAAGATTCTGCCGGAAAATGTTATCCGTATTGACGCGCCCAGGCAGAACGCAGAGGACTACAGCAGGCTGGCCTCTGAAAACGGCCTTTATATCACCGGGATGCGGACGATACAGACATCCTTGGAAGATTATTATATGGAATTGAGGGAAAGAGGTACGGGAAGATGATGAATTATATAAAAAGTGAATGTTACCGGGTGTCCCATACGAAAGGAATTTATCTGACAACAGGAATTTTAACAGCGCTAGTGATTCTGCTGAATGTTCTGGACAGCCTTTTTGGAGGAATCTATGCTACAACCTCGTTCTCGTACTCAAATCTGGTAGGGTATCCTATGATGTACGGCGTGATGGGAGTGAATACCGCCTATGTCCTCTACGAGGGAAGCCGTAAAAACGGGAATTTGAAAAATACGGTCGCCAGCGGCATCTCCCGGGTGAAAATCTTTGCGGGAGAGTGTATCGTAGCTACTGCGGCGGCTACTGTTTCCATGATCGTGGTGATATGCGTCTGGGTCGTAAGCGCAGAAATGTGTCTCGAAAAAGCAGGACCGGTAGGACTTGGTGATTTCCTGATGGAGATCCCGGCTATGTACCTTATTGCAGTCGCATGCCTGATCTCCAGTATGGTATTCCTTGATTTTTTTGGGAACCTGATCGTGGCGGGCATCGTATGGATTGCCCTGTGGTTCCTTATTCCTACGGCGTTTATGCTTTTGGGGATGCGCTTTGACGTGATTGCCGGGATCGCGATGTGGTTTCCGAATAACTTCCTGGAAGTGAACGCTCTGCACGTAAATTTGTCGGAGTGCGTCACGGCATGGGATTCGGCAGAGGGGTTTGCGCGGTGCATTCTTTCAGGAGCGGCCGGAATTGCCTGTTTTTCTCTTCTGGGGGCGATGCTGTTGAGAAGGAAGGATCTGGTGTAGAGAAATGATTTTGCTGCACGATGTACGATTTTGGATGGCGCTATCTATAATAGCGGGAGGTTATTTTGCCTTTCGCTATTTTTCACTTATCTATGCAATGAAAAAAATACAAAAGGAAATGGAAACGATAAGGCAGGATCTTACCCAGAACCAGATGGTTCATCTGCCGCTTCCGGATCCACATTTAAAGAAAATTTTGTGCTCCATGAACGCTGTTCTGGAAGAAATTCAAAGGGAACGGGGCCGTTATGAGAAACGGGAAAAAGAATTTCAAAAGCAGATCGAGAACGTGAGCCACGACCTGCGCACTCCGTTGACTGTGATCCTGGGTTATTTGAAGCTCTGCCAGAAAAGGTGCAAAGAGCAGATTGCAAACGATGAGGAATTGTCCGAGACCTTGGAAATCGTGGAGAGAAAAGCGCAGGCCATGAAAAGGCTTGTGGCCGAGTTCTACGATTATTCCCGCATTCAGGCGGAAGATTATGAGATGCGTTTGGAGAAAATCGACGTCTCACGGCTTCTGAGGGAATCGCTTATGGGGAATTATCAATTACTGGAACAGGCGCATCTGGAGGTTAAGATCGATATCCCCGGCCATCCGGTATGGATATTGGGGGAGGAGTCGGCTCTGGAAAGAATTTTTCAGAATTTATTTCAGAATGCAGGAAGATATGCCGGCACGATGTTCCGCATCGGAATCGAAGAAGAGGAAGAAGGGACTAGGATATGGTTTATCAATGATACAGATATATTGACGGAAGATGATATACCGCATCTGTTCGACCGGTTTTATATGCAGGATATCTCCCGGCGCCGGGGCGGGACAGGGCTTGGGCTTACGATCGCCCGGTCGCTTGCGGAAGCGATGGGAGGGAGTCTTACGGCAAGGATGGAGGAGGAGAAGGACAGGGACGGGAAAATGTGCAGAGTCGTCCTTCTTGAAATAAAGCTGAAAAATATATAACGGCTTCTAAAAGGAGAGCTCCCGCAGAAGAGTCCATGCTGAAAAGCGCGGAATTCTGCGGGAGATATCTTTTTTGAGGAAACAGGTCTAAAAACGTCCTCCATCCAATTTGCAAAGTTTCTTCACATATTCAAGTCCCATCCTTAAATCTTCAAAGCTATTGCGTTCATATCCTGTATCCTGGCAAGTAACCAGCCACTTGGGACTGCATGCTTTTATATAAGGAAACTGGGCGGCTATATTTGAGATACCATAACCGGTGGGCCGGAATTCAAAGAATCCTCTCTCTTCTCCTCCTCTTTTCCCTTCCAGGTCAAAAGGATTGCCGATTTTGTCTATATCCGTTGCAAAAAAATCTTTCACGTGCACAACCGGGCACCGGTCTTGATAGGTCTGCAGATAGGAGACAGGATCAGCGTCTCCAATCTGCATCCAGCCCAAATCCGGCTGCAGCAGCAGATACTCATGGGGAACGGATTCCATAAGAATATCCAGGTGCGCCTTCCCGTTTATTTTTTCTCTTAGTTCAAAATCATGGTTATGATAGAGAAGCTTAAGTCCATGAGCGTTGCATTCTTTTCCGAGTCTTGTGAACCACTCTACGGTTTCTCTAAAATACTCGCCTCCGGGCAGATGCTCTTTTCTCAGGCTTCCTGCCGTCAGACTATAAAAGCCCAGCTCTTCATGAACGGCTACCACGTCCTTCATATTGTCCATAATGTCATAGACAGGCAGATTATCACCGGCAGGCGTCAGGGAATATTCCAGAAGCATTTTTTTGATTTCTTTTTTATCCCATCCGCAGAACCCCACAAATTCCACACCGTCAAAGCCGATCTGTGCATATTGCTCCAGTATCTTTGGCAGATCTTCTTTCAGCCTGTCACGAAACAGAAACGTAGGAGCCGCTATTTTAGGTTTCCACATATTTAATCGCCCTCCGGCAGTACATAAGAAATCACGGAACGCCCTACACTCTGGAATTTTTCCAGTCCTTCCAGCGCTTCGTTAATTTTTTCCAGCGGATATTTTTTGTAAATATAAGGTTTTAGAACGCCCTGTTCTACCAACTTGATACACTCTATAAGATTTTCCCTCGTGCAGCCCCGGACACCGATAATTTCTTTTTCCTTCACTACAGTTTCCTGATAGTTCACTGTAAAATTCATATCCGTATATCCGATTTCTACGAGCTTTCCGGAGGGCTTAAGCATACGAAACAGCTTGTCGATAGAATCTGTCAGCCCTACCAGATCAAAAATCACATCACAGCCGAGTCCCTCTGTCAGTCTCATAATTTCTTCGTGCAAATCTTGCTGCTTTGTGTTAATCGTTACATCCGCTCCAAATTCTTTCGAGACATCCAGTTTAGCCTGGGTGCGTCCGCTCACATAAACCTCAGCTCCCAAATATTTGGCGGCCTGAACTCCTTGTATTCCCAAGGCTCCTGCACCGTAAATCAAAATTTTGTCGCCTTTTTTCACCTGCCCCTGATCCTTTATGGCATGATACATACAGCTAACAGCATCTGGAATAATACATGCCTCGTCCAAAGGAATATCAGAGCGAATGGGGAATAACGTCTCTTCCGGCACTACGCAGTACTCTTCGTGTGAGCCGTCCCGCTCGAAACCGATACGGACACGATTTCTGCAGAGATGGGATTTGCCCGCCTTACATAGATCACATTCGCCGCAGACAACGTCGATCCCTACTACGACATGCTCGCCCACGTTATGCGCCGTCACGCCTTCTCCAAGCTTTTCTATAATTCCAGCCATTTCATGTCCCGGCACATAAGGCGGCTTAACTGTGGGAATCCTTCCGTCCCGAATATGTAAATCTGTAGCGCACAGCCCGCTTCCGACTACTTTTACAAGCGCCTCGCCCGGTCCGGGTTCCGGTACCGGTATTTCTTCCAATGACAACGGCTTTCCAAATTCTTTAAGTACCGCCGCCTTCATCATTTTTTTCATTATCCATACCTCCGCCATAGTCCTTCTTATGGATTGATAACAACTTTAATAGAGCCTTCCTTTTTGTGCTCAAAGATATCGACTGCTTTCTCGTATTCCTCCAGCGGGAATCTGTGGCTGATAAGCGCCTCTCCGTTAATCGCGCCGGTGGAGAAGAAATTCAGAACCTTCTTAGAAACATCTGGATTCGCCTTAGCCCCTAAAAGTTTAAGTTCATTAAATACAACCGTATTCATAGGAATATTTAAGTCCGCCGGATCATGATAATTTGCGATTAATGCAATTTTTCCGGTTTTACGGGCCATCTGGCATGCTTTATAAGGGGAATCATTCGCTCCCGAGCATTCCATGACCTCGTCTGCGCCGATTCCGCCCGTCAGTTCCAAAACACGTTTTACCGGATCTTCTTTTTCAAAATCAATACAAATATCAGCGCCCAGCTCTTTTGCTTTCTCCAGCTTTGCCCCGCGGCCGATCATGATCACACGGCCGGCGCCGAGAGCCTTACATTCCTGCATAGCGCATAACCCGATAGGCCCTGGACCGAATACAACACAGGTTCCTCCGGGAGTTACGCCAGCCAGCTCTACTCCATGCATCGCCACGCCTGCCGTATCGCACATAGATGCAACGTCATAGCTTACATTATCCGGAATCTTGCAAAGTGAACCTGTTTTGTATACATTATATTCTGCATTAGCGCCCTCCCAATAGAAACCATAGTGGCGATGTCCCGTATCCAGGCCTCCGTCGTGTCCGTCTCTTCCATAATTCAGGCATACTGTATAATGTCCGCGTTTGCAGTTTTCGCAATGTCCGCATCCATGATGTGCTTCTCCGGCAACCCGGTCGCCAACCTGGAATTCATCAACGCCCTCTCCGACAGCCACTACCTGTCCGGCCCATTCATGCCCCATTACAAAAGGATAATACGGCGGCCAGTTGGTAAACGCATACCCTCCATGAATCATTTTCGGGTCAGAACCACAGATAGCTACAGCTTTAATTTTGCACAAAACTTCTCCCGGTCCCGGTTTTGGTACGGGCATTTCAACAATGTTCAGCTTGTCATATGCCTCTAAAACAACAGCTTTCATCGTATCTGGAATCTCAAATTTCATTTCTCAGTCCTCCTAATTTGCATAATTTGTTCTACAAGTTGATTTCAGAATATCACACGCAGTCATTGCTTGTCAATGGCATTTCTTTATATTTTGGGTATATTCATTGCTTAAATCAAAATATACAAATTATTTTTGTGTAAATATTACAATTATTGTACTTTTTTGTGCTTTTGACTTATTCTACAAATTCGGAATTTGTACTATTCCTGGGAGTCCT
>CAMNWW010000143.1 GCA_946566415.1 uncultured Lachnospiraceae bacterium
CTGAGGCGCTTCCAGGTTGGAAGAATGTAAAAGCTCCTCCTTTGCAAACACCTCCCTAGGCGTACCGTCCGCAATAACTTCACCCTGGTGCATTGCGACAATACGGTCTGAATACTCCGCTGCAATGCTCATATCATGTGTAATAACAATAATTGTTTTTCCCAATTCCTTATTTAGCTTCGCCATCATATCCATCATCCCACGGCTCTGTGTGGGATCCTGCCCCGTCGTAGGTTCGTCGACAATCAGGACGTCCGGCTTCATACATAAAATAGACGCGACGGCAATGCTCTGTCTCTGTCCTTTACTTAAGTTATATGGGTTCTCATCGAGAATATCCTCGATACCGAGCATCGTCGCGACTTCGTCTACGGTCGCTTCGATTTCCGCTTCATCCCAATGGAGATTCTGCGGCCCATAGCGCAGCTCATCCAAAACAACCGATGAAAAAATCTGATGATCCGGATTCTGGAAACAGTACCCTACAACCTTGGACATTTCCGCCACGGTCGTCTTCCTTGTATCCATACCGTTTACAGTAACAGATCCTGAAGTCGGCTTATGCAGCCCGTTAAAGCATTTTACGATTGTAGTCTTGCCTGAACCGTTTCTTCCGACGATGGAAAGAAATTCTCCCTTATGAATCTCAAGATTAATTCCATGCAGAACTTCCACCTCCGGAGTATAGGAAAAGCGAAGATCCTTTACCTGTACGATAGGCTCCGTATAAACATTGGCCTTTTTAAATTTCCTGCCGACCTCCTCCATTTTGTCAGTTAAAAGTTTGCCCGGAAGATAATTGCGCAGTTCTTGAATGGCCTCCTCAAAACTTGTCGTCATTGTGAATGCCGTCCCTTTTTCCTGGTTCATCTTCTGGAAAATCTGATTCGCCTGCGGAACAAGAACGCCGATTTTCTTTAAGTCCTCATAATGTATCAATACTTCGTCAGGGGTTCCGTCATAGACGATGGAGCCTTTATCCATTACAATGATACGGTCGACCATATCAATGATTTTCTCAATTTTATGTTCAACGATCACAACTGTCTTTTTCTTTTCAGACGCCAGCTTTCTCATCAGCTCGAATACCAGATCGCTCCCAAGCGGATCCAGATTGGAAGTCGGTTCATCTAAGACATATACCTCCGGCTCCATCGCAAGAACGGACGCATAAGCGACAGACTGCTGCTGTCCCCCGGACAAAGCCTGGGGTGATCTTTCCAAAAATTTTTCCATATGGACATACCCGACATATTCTTCGATCAATTCCTCTACCCGCTGTACAGGCATGCCCTTGTTTTCTGGTCCAAACGCAACCTCATCGGCGACAGTCGGATTTGTGAGCTGCCCGCTGGGATCTTGGAACAGCATCCCTGCTTTGAACGCCATCTGACCGATAGAATATTTTGATATATCTTCATCTCTGAAAAATATCCTGCCGGTCAGCTTACCTTCATAGGCTTCCGGTACAATTCGATTGAGCGTAGAACACAGCGTCGTTTTTCCCGCTCCTGAAGGCCCTGTTATCAAAATAATTTCCCCTTCATCTAAAGAAAGATTAATGTCCTTGATGGCCGGCGTCTCTGTACCTGGATAGAAGTAGGTAACGTCTTCAAATCTAATAATCTTTTGCACCTGGTTTTTCCCTCCTTCAATTCCTTAAAATGTAAAACAATCGTCAAATTACTTATAGCAATTTCAAGTTATTGTTTAGTTAATTATATTGAATTTGTAGAAAAACGTCTATGTACAACATGCCCATTAATTACCCCGGGCATTTAAACACTGTGTTTAAAAAATCTTTCCTTTTTTGCATATTTTTGGTCAATATAACTCTTTTTTACTCTTTTATAGTTAATATTGATATTGAAAATCATTTATGTTAACATAAATTTAACGTTTATTGTGCAGGGAGTATATATATGTCATTCACGATTAGTAAATTACTGAAGCTTCCTGAATTTTCAGGCTGTACGATTGTTGCCGGGCAAAATGGTACAAATAGAGTAATACAGTGCGTCGATACTATGGAAATCCCGAATTTGGAGACGTGGATCCAGCCAGGAGAACTATTGCTGACGACCGGATATTCACTTATCGGCTACCCCAAACAGCTCATGCTGCTTTTAAAAACCATGTGTAAAAACGCCTCGGCCGGTCTTGCAATTAAAACCAGATTTATCGGTCCACTGCCGCAGGAAGTTTTAGATTATGCAGAAGAAAATAATTTTCCCATTATTCAGGTTCCGGATGCTGTGCCTTTTATACCTCTTATAACAGCAATCGGCAACTGCATTGCCGATGAACAAAACGCTGCGCTCGCACTTTCACTCAACATGTCGAAACAGCTCAGCGCCGTTCAAAATTCAGATAATTTTTTCCAGGACGTTGCCCGAATTCTCAATCATTACTTTAAACGCCCAGTCATTATCGCGGATCTGATGTTGGATATCTATGCCTCTTATCCTGAAAGCACGGAACTTCCTCAGGTTTTATTTGAAAATGAAAATCTGACCCAGCGAATGCACTCAAAGTGCAATAGTTTATTTTATTATCCGACTGAAGGAGACGATGACAATCTGCTTGTCCATCTGATCCGTGTCCAGAATATTATAGTCGGCTATATTATTATTTTGCGGGAAAATCAGGCCCAGTATGCCACAAATGACAGCGACTCTATTATCATTAATTACGCCGCCAACACACTATCAATCCATTTTTCACAAGATGACCTTTTGAATTCAGATATCGAGAAACGTAATACTTCCTTTTATTCCGAGCTTGTTCATAACGTCTATATCGGCAGAGAATCTGAGGTCCTGCATCTGACCGCACAACGAAAATGGCCGCTTCCGCCTTTTTATCTTGTATCGCTTACTCTGGTTCACTCCTCAATCAGCCAGAACAGCGATTCCAGAAACCTGTATCGGCAAGTTGTCTGGTCTTTAAAATCAATCCTATCTAAATCCGGGATGAACTACAGCATTATTCTGCGGGATAAGTCGATACGATGTCTGACCTCCAATATCGACTATGATAAATTATTAGAAACTTTAACTGTTATTCGGAAGTACATCAAAGACGAGTATGACTGGAATACGATTATTACTATTTCAGATATCATTTATTCTTACACTGAACTAGCCTCGGCAGAAGAAGATATCCTGCCTTTACTGCAGATAGCACGCTCCAAAAATCTGCATATTATATTTTCACGGGATTATTTGCTTGATTTGGCTCTTCTTGATTTTTCTGTTAACAGACATGGTAAAGCCTTCGCGACCGACATTCTCGGAAGGCTCGAACGATATGATATGGAGAATCACACGAATCTGCTTCATGTACTGCAGGTGCTCACAGAAAACAGGGGTGTCCAGACCCAGACAGCAAAATCGCTTTTTCTACATAGGAACACTTTGCTATATCAGATTCGGAAAATAGAATCATTAACTAATTTAAATCTAAGTGACGGAGGAGATCTCTTCGCGGCTTGGCTGGCTCTGAGAATCCGAGAGCTTTCTTAAATAGCCGCTTCCCTTCCCAGTTGTAAAATTTACCTGTTTAAAAACATGTGTTCGCCGCATTATAATAAATATACATAAATTATTAGGAAAGAGGTGTAACACTTGGAAAGCATCCTGTGCATCAATACTCCGGTGCAGATGATTTCCTGCACTGACACAAACGGAAAAATCACGCCTATGAGATTCCGTTTTCGGGACAATACCGGTGAACTCATTACGGTCACAATCGATAAAGTGCTGTCTGAGGACCAGGGTAATAACCGCATCGGCGCACATTTCTCATGCTCCGCAATACTAAATGGAAGCAGGAAAACATTTACACTCTGGTATAACTATTTTGCCCATGAGTGGCGCCTTTCCCGCCTGTGCGTCTAACAGTCTAACCATTCCATTCCTTGAAACAGATCGCCCCGGATAGAAAAGATACTTTCTATCGACAGGATGTCCCCCTCTGCAAAAATGATCCGGCGGCGGTATTCATCTATATTTTTGACTCTGCCGCACATAGTTATATAGGTTCCGCCGCTCTTTGTTTCATCTTGCTCAAAGTAGGTAACCTCGACTTTCGGCCGGTATTCCAAATTTTCTCTGATAAGCCGGAGCTGCTCATCCAACTGGCTTTTTCTGTTTTCATCCAGTTCGATAAAAGTATCCGTCAGACGAGCTGTTTCTTGTATAGCGGCATCATGTCCGCTAAGCGCCGCGAAAGGCGAAAACTGCGCCGCACGGTTCGGAAGCGGCATCTGGGGATGCTTTTTTGATACATGATGCGGAAGCATAATAATATCGTCATATTTGTGCCTGTCATTCTGCTCATTGTCA
Source organism: uncultured Lachnospiraceae bacterium (assembly GCA_946566415.1). GTDB lineage: Bacteria > Bacillota > Clostridia > Lachnospirales > Lachnospiraceae > Allocoprococcus. The sequence goes on from CAMNWW010000143.1 coordinate 4,347, forward strand.
CATTTATTGTTCTGTTTCACGCCTTATGCCCTCCGATCTGACGGTTGCGTTCTATTGTAGTTGCCCCTTCCTGCAGATTCATCCCCTTCAGGATTGCATTTTTCCCATATTTCTTTTTCACGGACAGCATAGCTTCCTGAAGCCTCCTTTCTTTAGAAAGCCGCTCTGCTTCCTCTTTCTGCGCTCTTTCCAATGCGGCGTAATCTGTGAACAGATTCATCTGCTCAAAATTTTCTTCTCTAATGATCTGTGTTTCTTCAATCAGATGATTTGCGGCGACAGTCACTCTCCGTATCATCAGATCAGAGTTAATAATACGGTCATACAGACCCAAAACTGCACCTACAATGATCTGGGACGACGACGTCCGGCGCCCAAGGTTCACCGATCCATGGGCATGTTTGGGGACCTTCCTCCCGTAACGGTCGACCGTAACCTCCCCTTTATAGCTGTTTTTAGTTTTAGCATCGGATAAATTATCAATATCATAACCGATGGTGAGAACCATCTGGTCAGTTACCATCCTCTTTTCCACAAGATCGAGCGCAAGCAGGTCCGCCATCTCGCGTACGATCAGCTTTCCCTTTTCAGAGTCGTATGGGCGCTGCAGTACCTGCCCTGAACTGATGCTGTTGGTTTCCGGCTTATATGATTTAATCAATTCCATTGTAGTCGGCTCCCATCCCCATGCATGGTCAATTAGAAGTTCCGCATTGATTCCGAACATATCGTAAAGAAGCTCTTCATTATGATATTCCCCGTCTTTCCCCAGAGAACACCGCGCAATATCGCCCATAGTGAACAAGCCGACGGATTCCAGCTTGTTTCGGTATCCATGCCCGACCCTCCAAAAGTCTGTAAGCGGGCGATGGTCCCATAAAAGCCGCCGGTAGCTCAGTTCGTCAAGTTCAGCTATACGGACTCCATGCTCATCCGGCTGAACATGCTTTGCCACAATATCCATCGCTACCTTGCACAAATACAGGTTTGTACCTATTCCTGCCGTTGCTGTTATTCCTGTACTGTTGAGAACGTCCAGTATCACTTTTGATGTAAACTCTTTCGGCGTCATTCCATACGTTTTCAAATAATGGGTCACATCCATGAATACCTCATCGATCGAATATACATGGATATCCTCCGGTGCAATGTATTTCAGGTAGATATTGTAGATTATAGTACTGTATTCCAAATAAAATGCCATTCTAGGCGGCGCTATAATATATGAAACTTCCAGTTCCGGGTGTTCATCCAGTTCCTGAGAAAAGTAAGATGAACCCGTAAACCGATTCCCTGGCACCCGCCTCCTGCGCTCTATATTTACTTCCTTTACTCTCTGAATCACTTCAAATAGCCTTGCCCTCCCAGAAATGCCGTAAGCTTTAAGGGATGGCGATACTGCAAGACAGATCGTTTTCTCTGTCCTTGTGTCGTCCGCTACTACAAGATTTGTGGTAAGCGGATTCAACTGCCGTTCCTTGCATTCAACAGATGCATAAAAGGATTTCAGGTCGATCGCAATATAAATATGGCTTTCGCCCATATCTGCCCAGCCTCCTTCCAAAGCTTTGTTCGTTCATCTTCATTATACTACAGAAAACGCCTGCATAAAAGAATTCAAAAAGACATCCACTGTATCTAATGGATGTCTCTTTTCTTAAACTCCCCGAGTTGGGTTCGAACCAACGACCCTTCGGTTAACAGCCGAATGCTCTAC
>CAMNWW010000144.1 GCA_946566415.1 uncultured Lachnospiraceae bacterium
GCCGCTTGCGACGCTGAGAGAACTTGCGAAAGCACGCGGCTTGAAAGGTGTTTCTGCATTAAAAAAAGCAGATTTGATCGAGGTAATGCTGGAAGAAGATGAAAAGGACACGGTAAAGGAAGTAAAAGAGGAGATCAAGACAGAGAAAAGCGGCGCTGTGGATATTGAACAGCTTGACAGCGGGAATACAGTGAACGGAATCCTCGAGGTGATGAGCGACGGGTTCGGGTTTATCCGCTCAAAAAATTATCTGCCGGGCGAGGAGGACGTCTATGTATCCCCGTCACAGATACGCCGGTTCGGACTAAAGACAGGAGATATTCTGACCGGAAATACACGGGTTAAGACACAGTCGGAGAAGTTCAGCGCTCTTTTATACCTCACGAGGATTAACGGTGTTACGCCGGCGGAGGCGTCAAAGAGAAATAATTTTGAGGATATGACGCCAATCTTTCCGAATGAGAGGCTGCGCCTTGAGACTGGAAAGACGAGTACGGCTATGCGTGTGATGGACGTGCTTTCTCCAATAGGAAAGGGGCAGAGAGGAATGATTGTGTCGCCTCCAAAGGCAGGAAAGACGACGCTCTTGAAACAAGTGGCGCTCTCTATGCGGAAGAATAACCCGGAGATCCACCTTCTGATACTCTTGATCGACGAACGGCCGGAGGAAGTGACGGATATCAAGGAGGCGATCGAGGGAAAGAATGTGGAGGTTATCTATTCTACCTTTGACGAACTCCCGGAACATCACCGCCGTGTCTCTGAGATGGTGATCGAAAGGGCAAAACGCCTGGTAGAGCATAAGAAGGACGTGGTGATCCTCCTGGACAGCATTACCCGGCTTGCAAGAGCCTATAATCTGGTGGTGCCGCCCAGCGGCCGGACACTTTCCGGAGGACTTGATCCGGCGGCCCTTCACATGCCGAAACGATTTTTCGGAGCGGCGAGGAATATGCGCGAAGGCGGAAGCCTCACGATACTTGCGACCGCGCTTGTGGAGACGGGAAGTAAAATGGACGACGTCATTTATGAAGAATTTAAAGGAACCGGCAACATGGAACTGGTACTTGACAGAAAATTGTCTGAGAAAAGGATATTCCCTGCTATCGATATCCCGAAATCCGGCACCAGGCGGGAAGATCTTCTTCTTACCCGCGAGGAGCAGGAGGCGGTGGATATCATGCGCCGGGCGCTGAACGGGATGAAAGCCGACGAGGCGGTGGATAATATCCTGAACCTGTTCGACCGGACCAAAAACAATTTTGAGTTTGTCCAGATGGTGAAAAAGATGAAATTCATATAATAGTCAAAGGAACGACAGCGGAAAAATGGCGGATATAAAAGACTTTCACTGTACCTATGATAATTTATCAGGGATTCCGGAAGAAGTTGTTAGGCAAGGGACCTTCAGCTTTCCGGAGGCATATTTGCATACAGATATGATGGCGGAACTGGCCTGGGCCTTGAAGACGCATGAAAAGACAGCGTTTTGTGAACTGCCGTTTTGCCATACGGTAGAGGCGGAGGCAATGGGTGGAAACGTTAACTATGGAGATTCTAAAGCAGGACCAAGGGGAAAGGACTATATCTGCACTGACGTGGAGGAACTTCTTGCATTACCTGAAATAGATTTCTCAAAGGGCAGGATTCATGAAGTGCTGACAGCCTGCCGTAAATTACGTGAACAAGGGGAACATGTGGTACTGCAGGTCTCAGGTCCGCTCACTGTGTTAAATGTGTTGATTGATCCGAGACAAGTATACAAAGCAATGCGTAAAACCCCGGACCTGATGAAACAAATATTCTGGAAAGTTGGAGAAGAATTAGTTCGGTTTATGGAAACGGCAAAGGAGTATGACGTGGAGCTGTTCAGCTATGCAGATTCATCCGGCGGTGTCAATATTCTGGGACCCAAAATGGCGGAACAGGTGGTAAATGATTTTACCTATCGTTTTCTAAAGAAAGTGGAAACGGTCATAGACGAACATATGATGATCCATTTGTGCCCCAAAACAGTATTCGCACTTTTAGGGACGCAGAAAGCAGAATTTTCTAATGTAAAACTTTCAAGAGCGATGAGATATGACGAGGCTTGTGTAGAGATGATCGGCAAAGTCAAATTTGCAGGACAGATGTGTATTAAGAATGTAAACTACAGACTGGAAGACGGGATGTTCAAATCAGTTGTACTTAAGTAAGAGAGGGAATAAAAATGCTGACACCAAAAGAACGATTGAAAAAAATTATGGAGGGCACAGAAGCAGACAGACCGGCTTGTATCTGCCCGGGAGGAATGATGAATATGGTGACAGTGGGAGTAATGGAAACGGCGGGCGTCTATCTTCCTGAGGCTCATACGGACGCAAGAAAGATGGCAGATTTAGCAAAAGCCGTATATGAAACAGAATGCTTTGAAAATTACGGCGTTCCTTTTTGCATGACGATAGAAGCGGAGGAAATGGGTGCAAAGGTAGATATGGGGTCTCGGATCCACGAGCCGCATGTGGTGGAATATGTGATGAGTTCTGTGAGTGAATTTGATAAACTAACTCCGCTTACTCTCGAAGAGGGCCGTACAAAGGTAGTTCTAGACGCCATCAGTATTTTGAAGAGAGAAACAAAAGAAGCGCCGATTATCGGGAATTTGACGGGACCTGTCAGTACGGCCAGCTCTCTTATGGAGCCGTCCGTTTTTTATAAAGAACTCCGTAAGAAGAATGCCGAAGCACATGCGTACATGGAATTTATCACAAAACAGCTTATCGCGTTCGGCAGGGCGCAGGTCAGGGCGGGAGCCGATATGATTGCGATTTCAGATCCCAGCGGTACGGGAGAAATCCTTGGACCAAAATACTTTCAGGAATTTGCTGTAAAGTATATTAATAAATTGACAGATGCGCTCCAAAAAGAAAATGTGAAAACAATCGTACATATCTGTGGACAGATGCGTCCCGTCTACAAAGAAGTGAACGCCCTCTGCAGTAATGTACTGAGTTTCGACTCCATCGTACCGATGAAGGAGGCGAGAGAACATCTTAAAGGACGTATACTTATGGGGAACGTGAGTACTTACGCGCTTGAATTTGGCGATCCCGGCCGGGTTCGGGTTTTGGCAAGGGAGTGTGTAAAGAATGGGTCTGATATTCTCTCTCCGGCATGCGGTCTGGGAATGAAATCTCCGCTTGAAAATGTGCAGGCAGTTCTGTCTTCTTTAAAGGAGGTATGATTATGGTATCGGTGGTAATATCAAACACAGGAAAGACGATAACCTGCAAAGAGGGGAATCTGCTGGATATTCTTCTTGATGCAGGTGTTTTTATAGAGAATCCCTGTAATGGTAAAGGTATATGTGGAAAATGCAAAGTCTGCGTCCAAGGAGAAGAATGTTCCTTACTGTCGGAGACGGAAAAGAAATACTTAAAGCCGCAGGAAATAGAGACAGGAGTCAGGTTAGCCTGTATGACAGAAGTCCACGGAAATGTGGAAATTACACTCCTCCAGGAAGAGCGGGCGCAAAAGATACTTACCAGCGGGTATGTGCCAGAATTTATAAAAGATGAGTTTAAAGAAGGCTGGGGAATTTGCATTGATATCGGAACGACAACGGTGGCGGCGGCTCTTATTGAACTGCGGACGGGGGAAGAGATATGCAGCGATTCCTGGGTTAACGAACAAAAACAGTATGGCCTGGACGTGCTGACAAGAATCACATATGAATATGAACAGCCCGAATACGGCGCTTTCAGGCTACAGAAGGCGATCGTGCAGCCTATAAACGCAATGATCAGAAAGGTCTGCACAGAAGCCGGGATAGATAGAACCAAGATCCGCGAGATCACTATAGCGGCGAATTGTACCATGATGCATATGTTTCTTGGCGTAGACGCAAGACCGATCGGCCGTGCGCCATACCAACCTAAATTCTTGAAATCGCAGACACTACAAGCAAAGGAAATTGGGATCGAAGCAGGAGAGGATACGATTTTGTACTGTCTGCCCCATGTATCGGCATATATAGGGGCTGATATTGTAGCGGGAGCCTATGTCTGCGGACTGGAAAAAACCAGAAAAAAGATTTTGTTTATTGATATTGGAACCAATGGAGAAATTGTACTGGCAGTAAACGGAAGGCTTTTCTGCTGCTCTTGTGCCGCAGGACCTGCTTTGGAAGGGATGAATATCAGTTCCGGTATGCGGGCGGCCAAAGGTGCAATCGAAGATGTCAGGATTACAGAACAAGGGGTAGAAGTAACGACGATCGGCGGAGGCGCTCCTTTAGGGGTCTGCGGAAGCGGAATTCTTGCGGTGGTAAAAGAATTACTTCACAGCGGCATCGTAAAAAAAACAGGAGTTTTTATAAAGACAGAAGAATTGGAAGAATCAGACTTCCGTCATACAATGATTCGTATGAATGGAAGGAAAAGAGAGTTTGTATTGTATGAAAATCCCCTTATTCTTGTGACACAGGGAGATGTAAGACAAGTGCAGCTTGCAAAGGGAGCGATTCTGTCCGGCTTTAAAGCTCTCTTAAGTTATGCCGGGCTTAGAATGGAAGAGCTGGACGAGGTAATGATCGCGGGACAGTTTGGTTCCCACCTTCCGGCAAAGTCCTTGGTAGGAACCGGGATCCTTCCAGAAGGTGTAGAAGGAAAGCTGGTCTATGTTGGTAATTCGTCAAAAACAGGAGCATATATGGCGCTCATGTCTCGGAAAATAAAGCAGGAAATGGAAGAACTGGCAAAGAAGATGGAATATATCGAATTAGCAGAAACAAAGAATTATGAGAGATTGTTTGCTGAAAGCATGATATTTCCAGATTATTCGGGGAAATAGACAGACCATCCTTCCAGCATCAATACCAGGATGGTCCGCCGTAAAAAGTTATTTTGTATTCAGCCGTTTTAAGGCTATATTTTGGGCCGCCGTCTGAACCGCCGTGGAAATATGGCCGGTTCGGCCGGCCTGCTCAAAGGCAGAGGGACCTTTTTCACAGTAAATCTTAGCAAGGCTGCAAATCAAGCGGTAGTCGTCATTGCTCCAAAGCAAGGCGGATTTTGCCATATCCACTGTTAACTGTACATTTTCCCTGGGGGCAAAATCCGGAACCTGGCAGCCGGAACCGAAGATAAAATTCTTATAATCCCGCGTCTGGTCCAAGATGAGACGCATCTGTTCTTCTACTTCTTTCAAAGAACCCTCCCATAGGAGAATCGGGCTGATATTACCCATGATTACGACATTATCAGGCGCGAGAGCCAGGCAACGGGCAAGATCTGTACAATAATCAATGCTGATGACCTGAGCCCCGGTGTCCAAAAGACAGGAGAACTGTCGATCTGTTTTCCCGCAGACATGGAGAAGACCAGGGACACTTATAGCCTGGAATATTTTCTTAAGATAGTTCCCGCAGAATTTTTGACAGACCTTTGGGGCAAAAAGAGAAGCAACCGGTTCGGCAATCCAAATGAATTCTGCTCCCATAGAGCATTCTTTTTGCGCTAGAAGGATTAAAAATTCTGTGACGCGTTCCAGTACCGCGTAAACGATATCAGGATGTGTCACGACCAGACGGCAGCATTCTTCGACTCCCAGAATATCGGAAGTAATGGTGAGAGGTCCGAAACTTCCCCCTCCCATAGGGACGCGGGACTGGGCAATCCAGCTTCGTACATTTTCCAGTTCAGACAAGGTACGTTCTCCGGTAAGAGATATATTCCAAGGAAACTTTTCTACCTCTTCAAGGGAATGAAAAGGGCAGGGCGTGATTTTTTCTGTGACGCCGGCCATGTGTGAGGTGAAACCTAAATCAACAGCGATGGAAACATTATTCATACATGCGTTTCCAAAATCTTTCTCCACATCATAGATGGGATAGACAAGCCTGCGGTCAAATTGATATAAGTAGTCGATAAAGCTTTTCATTTGGAAGGCTCCTTTGTTGTTATTATTTTTATGATGTTGTGGGGTCAAAAGATGCCTTACGGATTGTTTCGCGCTTTGCGCTCCCACAATCCTGCCCAATATTCGGATATCGTGGAGCTTACGCCCCACTTTTATCCT